>CAYNLJ010000128.1:0-6183 GCA_964398005.1 uncultured Caldithrix sp.
AAGCCATGCCTCACCACCGTTTCGGGATGTGGTAATTGTGTTGACGCATTTGGTAAAAGAACTAAAAATTGTGGCAAAGCATTTAAGGTAATACCAAAGCAGTTTATTAGAGTACGAAGAAATAAATTTTTTATTCCAACTTTTGTTAGGCATCAATTATGCTGGTGATGGAATCGAAATATCGTAGCCCAAACGGTCTGGTCACTCCGTCTCTCATTTACATTGTTACTTTGTTTTTGTCAAACAGAAATAGTCCAGCAAATTTTCTCGTTTAAGAAGAAAAACAAAACCAGGGAGAAATTTATTGTCTACTCAACATGAACATTCAAAACAATTCGCGGCCGAAAACTGGGCCCGGCTATTAAGTGAGGATCGCCAAAAATCCATGCCGCTGGCGGTGTTCTTCAAACGCACCCAACCGGCCTCACACGAAGTCTGGCTGGATTTTGGTGCCGGACCGGGCTACTTCAGCCTGCCGCTGGCCGAAAAAGTGTCTAAAGTTATTGTTGCAGATATCAGCGAAACCATGCTGGAAGTTTGCCGACAACGCGCCAATGAAGCCGGATTAAACAATCTGGAATTCTTAAAAATCACTAACGCGCAACTGGATTTGGCGGATGAGTCCGTGGACAAGATTGTAATGGCCAATGTATTCCACGAACTGGATCAACCGGAAAAAGACCTGGCGGAATTAAGGAGAGTCTTAAAACCCGCAGGCCGGTTGTTTCTCATCGACTGGCGTGTTATGGAAACAGAACACGGCCCACCTCTGGACCACCGAATTGCACCGGAAAGCGTCCGGCACAGCTGTGAACAGGCAGGCTTTCAATTTACAGATCAATGGGATGACTTTGAGTTCCATTATTTTCTGTCGTTTCAAAAATAAATAGAAAGGGGAGATCATGAAAATCGCCGCGATGCAAAACGGCCCGTTGCTGATTGAGATCAGCGAAGCTCAGGTAAAAAAGGAAGGCCAACAGGAAGCAGTCACCGGAAAGATGATTGCACTCTGCCGCTGTGGGCATTCGTCCAATAAACCGTTGTGCGATGGTTCTCACAAAAAAGCAGGATTTTCGGCTGAACCCTGTGAAATTGAAATCAAATAGGGCAAAGGTTTCAAACCAATAAATTTGAGGTCAATGCCTCCACTTTCACTATTACTTGTTCCTTTAAAAAAATTTTGCTATGTTTAATTAAGCAAATTTAAGTGGTTATTAACGTGCTGCACAAAACCGATTCTAAGATTGACACGGAAAAATGGATTGACCTTTACGGTGACGAACTGTACCGTTTTGCCTTTTTACGCACTGGTAACGAACAAACCGCTGAGGACCTGGTTCAGGAGACCTTCCTGTCTGCGCTAAAAAACCTTGAGAATTTTCGTGGTCAAAGCGAAATCCGCACCTGGCTGTTCTCCATCCTGAAACGAAAAATAATCGATTTTTACCGCAAAAAAAGTACAACAGAGCGGGTGGAAGAGAGCACCGAATTTGGACCTTTACCGGATTTTGATCCGGAACGCAAGGGACCCATTGCCTGGCGTCAGGGATTTGAACCGCAGGCACTGGACATCAATGCCCAGGACGAAATGGAAAGGAAAGAGCTATTAAACACCATCATGCACTGTATCGATCATTTGCCTGAAAAATGGGCTTCGGTTTTTCGTCTGCGTGAAATAGATCAATTAGATTCCAAAGAAATTAGTAAGGTTTTGGGAATTAGCTCGTCTAATATTTGGGTTATTTTACACAGAGCACGCACGGAATTGCGTCGCTGTCTCGAAAAACTCTGGTTTAACAAGAAATAACAGGATTTTATAGAATGAATTCATTTAAACAAATACTGATGAAATTTTTAGAAAAATTGACACCAAAATGCGATCTAATCTCTGAAAAAATTTCAAAATCGATGGACGAAAAAATCAGTTTGAAAGATCAGCTTCAAATAAAATTACATTTATTATATTGCAGTTTCTGCACCCGCTACCGGGATCAAATCGTAATGATCCACAAAATGTTGGAAGAATCCGACCAAACTATGACCGATATTAAACTTACTCCCCTTCAAAAAGATCGACTCAAAAGCCGATTGAATAATCTTAATTCTTAAATCACTCTACACAAAACATTTAAAAATTTTAAATTTTGAGTTTTGAGTGTTGAATTTCCTCCACAGCTAATGCCCAATTCCAAACTAAAATCTTATTTCAAACTTCCCCCTTCAAAATTTTCAAACTTCTAACTTCCCCCTTCTTCCTTCAAACTTCTCACTTCCTCCTTCAAACTTCAAACCTGGCTTCATCAACTTTAAAAATTTTTTGTAAGGATTCATTTTCTCCTTCGTCTAACTGGTTGAAATACAAAAAAACACATTTTTCAAAACGAAAGGAGATTGTTATGCAATCCAAATTAATCACCATTTTAAAAAGTGGATTTTTAGCAACCACTATTATGACACTGTTTATGCTAATGGCACCCTTGATGGGTATGCCCAAAATGCCTATTGGCGAAATGTTAGCCAATTTCATGCACCTGCCTGTAGCCTTAGGCTGGATTGCCCACTTCATGGTTGGCACTGTCTTAGCCGCCGAATACGTTTTATTTTTTGGTCCGGCATTCCGGTTGAATCGATTTCTGAGCGGCGCACTGTATTCCTTGATTCCTTTTGTGCTGGCACAAGTAATGGTTATGCCTATCATGGGAGCAGGTTTTTTCAGTTCGCACACGCCGGCACCGGTTCTGATGGTCATGGGCAGTCTGCTTGGGCATCTGGTTTATGGTGTATCTCTTGGTTTCTTTGCCAATGTAAACGAACAACAACTGTCAACAGCAAAAGCATAATTCACCTGGTGGGGTTTTGGCCCCACCTGTATTTTAAACCAACTAAAAGGAGGCGTTACAATGCGTTACTTTTTGTTTACCTTTCTGATGATCTTGATGGCTAGTAACCTACTCGTTTCACAGATCCAAATCACTAACACATCCCGCTTTTTCACCCATGAACAGATGTTCCTGGCCAATGAGATCAACGAGAGCGGAGAGCCTTACGCAGAAGCGTTGGGTTACAACTTAGATGATCTCGATCCCTTTGTAGCGGACCAACCGGACGCCATTGCCTACACGCTGGGCATCGAAAACTATGAGTATTCCCGCTACCAGTTAGGCACCATCATTTCCCGCTCCGGAATGGGACTGCACATGATGTGGGCCCCGGTCATTGGTCAAATGGCGGCCATGGAACCGGATGACTTTGATGGTCAGTTCACACCTGCCCCCAATGGCTTTAAAGAAGACGATGAACTGATCAAAAACATCATGCATTTTTCCATGCTGGCCAACCACGCTCCTCCGGGACATCCCTGGCCTCAGTTTGCGGAGTTTATCAGTGGCGATCCACACCTGCCTCAGGCCATTGATCCGGACAAATTTGCCTGGGAAGATTTTTCTACCCTGCGCTGGGATCGGTCCAAAATGGACAAAACCCTCAATCCTGCCGCCATGGGCCAAACCTTAATGAAACAATATCTTTGGGCTCAGGATATGTTAAGCGGTTTTCATGATGCAGATGACAATCCCATCGATCCTGATGGTATCGTTTCACCGGATTTGCCGGGCAGCCCGCACTTCGATCCAAACAATAATGTTTACTATGGTGGTGATGGACTGGATGGTTTTGTCGGACAGGTGCTTACCGCCGAAGCCATTAACAAAGTGAAATTCGTTCTTTCCAAACTGGCCTTTGATGGTTCTTCTTTAGGAGCCGTTAATCCCATGGATTACAATCCTATGGACGGATTAAAATATTTTCCTCATAAAGTTGCCGTAACCGAGCAACCGGTACATCCCATGCTTCCGCCCCGATTGGCTTCCCTAACCGTAACAGATGCCAGCAGTAATCTCTGGGATCAGGTTTCATTTTTGTGGGGCACCTTAAGTTTTCAGAATATGATGAATCCCGATGATTACAGTGATGCAGCACATCTTGCCTACAAATCCGTCTTTGATGGCGACCCCTTTCCGGCAGCCATGTCGCAGACCGGCATGCCCGGACCTTATGATTTAATGAAAGGGGCCAGCAAAGTTATTTTTCTGAATATTCTTTACATGCATCACAATAAACGCGGCAGAACTTTTGTGGATCAGGCCATGGTGCATGGCCACCATGTAAAACCCGGCAACACGATTACTGCTTTAAATGCAGGTTACCTGCTGGTGACCTTTGCTCAGTTCAGCGAAGAATTTTCCGGAACACCTTTGCAAAAGTTGGCCACACAGGCTTTAAAACGTCAGGCAAATTTTGTGATTAAAAACCTGATAAATCGTAAAGGACGGGTTTACAACAGCTTTACGATCGGGCATGGTCCGGATCAGACCAGCACTCTGATAGAAAATCAGGCAGGAGCCATTCGAGGTTTGCTGGCTGCTTATCAGGCCACCGGCAAAGCACGTTATTTAAAAGCCGCCAATCTTGCTTACCAGTATTTAATTGACCATTTTTACGTGAGTGACTTAAATACCTTCAGAAGTGCAGATAACAGCGATCAAGCCGTTTACACTCCCTTGCGCATTGCAGCTCTTTCCGGCGCCTTACGCGAAGCCGACCTGCAGGCAGGTCACAGCGAAGCAGCAGCCATTTACACACAGTTTTTTAAAACGGTTGTAAATAAAATGCAGCTTTCTGAAGGACCGGCTACCGGCGAAACGGGCAATGACTCAGACGGCGATGGTATCCCTTACATTCCGGAACAACCGGATAACTTGCCGCCGGTATTGGCAACCGAAGCAATCTGGAATCTGAATACCCTCGCAGCACACGAAATTGAACTGAACAGCGATGCAACAGACAACCCTGTGATTAAAGAGTTCGCGCTTTACGAAAACTACCCGAATCCCTTTAATCCTTCCACGACTATTCAGTACGCTTTGGATCAGGATGGACCGGTAGAGATAGCTATTTTTAACGTAACCGGGCAAAAAATCAGAACATTGGTTCAGGGCATTCAGACTGCCGGTTTACACAGTGTAAAATGGGACGGAAAAAACGCCAGTGGTAACAATCTGGTCTCCGGCGTCTATTTTTACCAGCTTAAAAACAATAATCGCGTGTTGACCCGCAAAATGATTTTAATGAAATAACGCTCACTCCTCCCCTAAACAAAAAGCGGTTAGTCTTCTAACCGCTTTTTTTATTTTCAGAAATTATCGGAACTTTAAATGAACAATTATAAACCGATGACTACAGATATTTTTTCTCAAATGCTTCGACCAATTGCTGATATTTTTCACGCAGGCCACTTACCTTTTCCTTTTCCACCCGTTGGAATTCGGATTCCAGAGTTCGCTGATCTTCAGCATCAAATACACGATCGGCCATCGGATACAGGATATTGTTTTCCTTGTGAATATGTTCGGTCAGCAATTGACTGTAACGGCCTGCATTTTCAGCAATTTGTTTGGCGGCCTGCTGGTCACCTTTTTCGTAGGCATCAATGCCCTCTTCCATGGCCTTCACAAAATTACGGCCCAGGTCATGTTCGTAAAGCATCACAGCCACTGGTCCCTGTTCCGGGGAAAATCCACGTTCTTCCATCTTTTTGAACAGCAGGTCCTCTTCCTTGGCATGATGACAACGGTCGGCAAAATTGCGAATAAAATCTACCACGGAACGCAAATCCTCCGCTTCAACCGGCTCGCCGCCCATCAGCTTTTGATTAAGTTTCCCGATAACACGAATCATACGTAAAATCAGATCGTGTTCTTCGACTAAATAATTGGTTGCGTAAGCCATCTATGGTTCTCCTTCGTTTAATGAACAAAATTTATTTTAAATTACTACTTTTTGGTAGCAATTAAAATAGGCAAAATTTTCTTTTCTTTCAAACATTTTTTTATTGAAAAAACTGATAAGCCACAAATTTTATCACCGATCATTAAAGTAAATTAAGAACTGTTCAATATTTGAAATTGGCCGTTTTGTGATTTTAGCTGGGGTCAGAACTATTTTATCTCATTTGCCAATTTGTTAACAAAGCTGAGGATCAATACGCACCATAGCCACAGTCTGACAATGGCTCAGAGCAAATTGTCAACTCCAGGCTGCCATTAGTCAGTAATATTGGAAATTCTTATTTTTGGCTAAAGCCCTAATTATTTTGGTGATTTTCCCTCTCCCCCAGCTGAAGCT
>CAYNLJ010000129.1:0-6177 GCA_964398005.1 uncultured Caldithrix sp.
CCAACTTCCCGTCAAATAATACGAGCATCCCCAAAACTTTCCACTCCAGCAATTAATTGCAAAGCTAAGTGCCAGGCAAAAGCTACCCATGAAACCTCAAGATTTAAAATGTTAAAGGCTAAATTCTTATTTTTTCATCTGAAATGATTCAATTGGCTAAAAATAGCCAATTTTGCATTTTAGCTGGTGAATTTTGTCCTCTTTCATAAATTACAGAAAAACAACATGATATTAAGTGCTGCTTTATTTCAATCCATTAATAAAGAGACAAATTGGATAATTTTCGCCATCCAGCTGGTAGGTATTGTCTTGTAAGTTGTTGAAATTAAATAAATTAAAATGGATGGTACAGATTTTGTAGTATTCACTTCCTTATTACAAGATTGGAGAATTATGCAAATTTTAGTTGCTGGTCCTGACACATTTTTCAGCCGAAATTTGCTTTCATTTATAAAGGATAAGTTAGCGTTAGAAGCCCGCTGGGCTCAAACGCGTGAGGAACTTTTGAAAAAAGTCCAAAATGAGGAAATTGCATTGCTTATAGTGGATGAAGAATTATTGCCTGCTGCGGAAACTACTTTTTTATTTCAGATGGTAAAATCCTGCCCGCAAATGCAAATTTTATTGATATCAACGGGTTCAAAACGCTTGAAAATTGATACCCGCAACATAGTTGGGGTACTGGAAAAACCTTTCGACCTGGAAATAATTCGAGAGATCGTTGGCAAATTAAAACAGCATAAACACCAAGTTAAACCAAACTGAGGAGGTCCGATGATTAGGATTTTTACCATTTGTTTAGTGATGGCCTGGGGGGTATTAATGGCACAGGACTATGTTGGTCCTGAAAAATGTTTGCAGTGCCATAATAATCCGACCCTGGGTGATGCTACAGGGTGGAGAACCTCTCTGCACGCTAATGGCTACTCTGCGGTATTAGACGATAGCCATTCTATGGAAAATCTTTATGGTGTAATCAACGATTACGATCAAAATGGAATTGATGACTTCCACGACGGGTTAGATTTTAACCAGATCAACAGCGTGTTTGACCCTTACAAGCCAAATGCACCTGTTTTGGGTTATTCTGATCAGGATGGTTATACCATCACAATTGGCCAGGTTACTCACCGTGTTTACTTAACCTACGGAGGTAGCGGTCTGTACAAGCAGCGCTATGGAGTTAAGATCATGACCTCAGAAGGAGAAACGCAGGGCATCTACATTTCTCCTATCCAGTACAACGAAAAGACCCATGAATATGTTCTTTACCATCCGGATGCCTGGTACGATTCCAATAATCAACCAATTTACACTCCTTCTTCTACTCTGGCAGACGCCGCGCAAAACAGTCGCAGCCTGGCTAAAGGGTGTGCCGGATGTCATGTTGTTGGATTACAACTCGATCAAAATGCAGCTGGTGAATGGATCGCTCATGGGGCATCTATCGATTCTACCACGTTGCCAATGTATGGAAATAACATTTTTGACCTGGATGGTGATGGCAAGATGGAACAAATTAATGTCAGTTGTGAAACCTGCCACGGGCCAGGTGGAGACCATGTTAAGGCGCCTTCCAAAACAAATATTATTAATCCGGAAGATCTGACTCCGGAGCAGGCTAACAATTTGTGTGGAATGTGCCATTCGCGTGGCAAGAGTTTGCCCAACAATCTCTTTGGTTTCCCTTACCATGATGATACTCTACAGGGTTGGTTGCCTGGTGATTTGGTAAGTGATATTTATTCTTTTCAACCGGGTTATTGGGGAGACGGAAAAAGTTCCAAAAAACATCATCAGCAATTTCTTGATTTCTACCAATCTGTAAAACCTACATTTCAGTTTCATCAGGTAACATGTTATGAGTGCCATGATGTTCATAACCAGGCAGAACATCATATTAGAGAGTCCATTGTTGAAGAAGATGCGAATAATAATCCTATCACTATCGCAACAGATCCGGACAATAACACACTTTGTTTAGCCTGCCATTCCACACATGATCCCTTTGAAGATATTACCAAAGAAATGGTTGCTGACTTTGCAAATAATGAGGCTCAAATTGCAGCTTTAGCTCAAAGGCATACAAATCATTCATGGGATCCTGAAAACCAAAATGGTACGAATGGTGCTTCCCGTTGTATCAAATGTCATATGCCTAAAATTGCAAAATCGGCAATTGAGTATGATATTCACAGCCATACTTTTGAACCCATTTCTCCCAAAAAGACCCTGGAATATGGCATGCCCAATTCCTGTGCGGTCAGTTGTCACAATAAAAATGGTTACAATTTTGGTGTAGATATGAGTAATGATAATTTTACGGATTGGACTGAAGAAACAGACAAAGCCCTGGCCGAAAAATTGTTGTTCTGGTATGAAAATATGTTTTTTGATGAAAAGAATGAATCTGGTAATCAACTGAATGCAGTTAAAGTTACAACTCCACCAACACTTGATGGGGATGATGCTGACTGGTCAGGCGATTATGTAACTATTCCATTAAGTAATGAGCGCGAAGTTATGCTACAGGCCGAATACACAGATACCGATTTATATCTGCTGGCCAAATGGGCTGATTCAACAGCTTCTTTTACCAGAGGCGCCTGGGTTTACAATGGAACCGGATGGGATGTGGTTTCCGGCCAAAGTGAAGACCGTATTGCCTTTTTGTGGAATATTTCTGTACCTGAGGATGATTGGGCTGAACGTGGTTGTATGAACAAATGCCACCGTAATGTAGATAATACCGATCCCAACCAGGATCAAAGCACTTCGGAAGACGATGTCTATTTACCGGCCGGGCAAAAGGCCGACATGTGGCACATGAAAGCCGCCCGTTCACTGCCAGTTCTCAGCGCTTCAGGCCAGAATCTGGTTGTTGATCCCATGAGCCATCAGGTTAAAGGTGGTACGGTAATGATGATGGGTTATGTGGATGACAAATATGTGGCTGAATTTGACGCCAATAATGCTCCTGATGGAGGTCGCTACGGTGATGCCGGCAGCAGTACCTATGCACGTAACCGCAATGCCGATAAAACAGGGCCTAAGTATATCGAAACCAATCCAACCGACTTTATGGATGCTATGGTGCTGACCCAGGCTGAAATTGACGCTGGTGAAGCCGTGGAGGTTTCGACCTTATCTTCCACCGATTTACAAGCAGCATGGGATAAATATGCCGGTTTTAATGCTGCTGTTCCGGAACGTATTTTGCGTGAACCGGTCGGCAGCCGGGGTGATATTATGGAAGCAGCCAAGTGGGAAAACGGCTACTGGACTGCTGAATTTAAACGTGCCTTAAATACCGGTAATGATGATGATGTCCAATTTGCTGAAAATAATTCCTACATGTTCGGTATCTCGTTGATGGACAATGCTGGCGGTGACGAACACTGGTCTCAGGGCCATGCACTAACTACCTTGAACATTGGTGCGACGGCTATTCCGGAACCTGGCCAGCTGGTTGTCAACGATTTTAGCCTGGGACAGAATTACCCCAACCCCTTCAATCCAACTACCCGCATCGACTTTACCATTCCTAAAGCGACAAAAGTTTCTCTGGAAGTTTATGATTTGTCAGGTCGCAAAGTAGCTACGATTTTTAATGGTTTCAGAAATGCAGGGCGCTATACGGTCGAATTCAATGGCAGCAATCTGGCTTCCGGATTGTACCTGGTCAAGATGCAAGCGGGTAATTTCAATGCCTTCCGTAAAATGATTCTACTCAAATAAATTACCACCGGTCCTGTCTCCTTTGGGGACAGGACCTTTTTTAATGATCATGACTGGCAATACTAAAATTAAGAGGTGAATTTTTATGCCAAACACACGCAGAAAATTTATCAATCTTATTTTGGGAGGAGGATTGCTCGGCTGGATAGCCAGTGTGTTATACCCGGTTGTTTCGTATTTAATTCCACCGGCTCGCTCAGAGGCAAAGGTGCGGTCTGTAAAGGCCGGACCTCAGGACCAGTTTAAGCTGAACAGCTCCAAAATAATACAATTTGGAAGAACCCCTGTCATTTTGATCCGCAAAGATGACGGGCAATTTGTGGCCCTCTCGGCCACCTGCACCCATCTGGATTGTATTGTACAATATCGTAAAGATGCAAAAGATATTTTTTGTGCCTGCCACGGTGGGCGTTACGATCTTAGAGGTCGGAACATCAGCGGTCCACCACCACGGCCACTGGAAGAATTTGCCGTGAACATTGTAAATGATCAAGTTGTAGTGGTTAAAAAAGAGAGTTAACCATGGCTGAACAAAAAAATAAAGTGGTAAATTGGTTAGCAGAAAGATATCCTGTAAATCAACTATTCGATTTTATGAAGAAAAAACAGGTACCGGTACACAAGTATTCTTTTTGGTATTATATGGGCGGTGTGGCTCTGTTCCTGTTTATTGTTCAGGTGTGTACCGGAATTCTGTTGTTGCTTTACTATAAACCAGGTGAGGAAAGTTCTTACGAGAGCATTCGTTTTTTAATGAACGAAGTTCATTTCGGCTGGCTAATTCGTTCTATACACAGCTGGTCGGCCAATTTGATGATTTTTTTTGTATTTATCCACATGTTCAGTACGTTTTTCACGCGGGCCTTCAAAAAGCCACGCGAATTAACCTGGGTAACCGGTTTTATTTTACTTGGGTTAGCTTTAACCTTTGGTTTTAGCGGGTATTTATTACCCTGGAATGAATTGGCCTTTTTTGCCACCAAAGTAGGTACCGATATCGCAGGTGCGGTCCCTATTATTGGCAAGGCCTTGAAAATATTGCTACGTGGCGGTGAAGATGTGACAGGCGGAACCCTGGTCCGGTTCTTTGCCTTCCATATTGCCCTTTTACCTGCTATCTTTACCATTTTTTTGACGATCCATCTCTTATTTGTTCAGGTGCAGGGGATGCATGAACCTGAAGAATACAGTGCATTACCACCTGAACAGAAAAAATCGATTCCCTTTTTTCCAAACTTTGCCTTACGTGATGCGTTGTTATGGTTAATCGTGCTTAATATTCTACTTTTTCTGGCGGTTTATTTTCCATGGGAATTAGGCTTAAAGGCTGATCCATTCGCTCCGGCTCCACAAGGCATACGCCCGGAGTGGTACTTTATGTTCATGTTTCAAACATTAAAATTTTTACCTTCGCATATTTTATTTATTGAAGGTGAAAAATTGGGGGTAGTGGCCTTTGGTTTGGCTGCGATAGCCTGGCTGCTTGTACCCTTTTGGGCGCCTGCCAGTCGTAAAAAAGCGATTAAGTTAATCGGAACCCTGGTCATTACATATATCGTAATTATGACCATTTTGGGATATTTGCTGTAGGAACATGAAGGATAAGATCATGAAAAGAAAATATATATTATCTGCCGTTTTTGCCTTCCTGGGAATGGGATTTTTGCTGATGACACCTGTGAAAGGCCTTGCCCAGCAGCAGAGTACATCTGCTAACACCTGCTTGTCCTGTCATCAGGAAAATGAAGTGCTACCGGAAGATTTTGGAACTAATGATGTGCATCTGGCTGCCGGGCTAACCTGTGCCGGCTGCCATGGAGGAGACCCTACGGCTGAAGATCAGGATGAGGCAATGTCTGAGGAAAAGGGCTTTGTGGGCGTACCAGAACGCGATGAAATCCCTGAATTTTGTGGCAAATGTCATTCACATCTTGAATATATGCGTACCTACCGGCCGGGTATTCAAACCGATCAGGTAAGCCAATATTATACCAGTATGCATGGCAAACTTCTAAAAAAAGGGGATGAAAAAGTAGCCGTTTGTACCAGTTGCCACACCGCTCACAGCATTCTGGGGCCGAAAGATCCCCGTTCTACTGTTTATCCTAAAAACGTGCCGGGAACCTGTAAAAAATGTCACGCTGACGCAGATTATATGGCTGGCTATGGAATCCCAACCGATCAGTACGAAAAATACACGCGTAGCGTGCATGGGAAAGGCCTATTGGAAGAAGGTGATATTGGCATGCCGGCTTGTAATGATTGCCATGGCAACCATGGCGCTATGCCACCCGGGGCCACGTCAGTGATCCATATTTGTGGAAATTGTCATGTTAATAATATGAATTTCTTTCTGGCCAGTCCTATGGCTCCGGCTTTTGCTAAACGAAATTACCATGGTTGCGAAAAATGCCATGGTAAACATGAAATTTTACGGCC
>CAYNLJ010000130.1:0-6146 GCA_964398005.1 uncultured Caldithrix sp.
TTTCCCAATCCGTTTAATCCACAAACCACCATTAAATATAATTTAGAGCGTAGTACGTGGGTTCGACTCAATGTATTTGATGCAGGGGGCAGGTTAGTTAAGAAATTAGTCGATACGAAACAAAATGCGGGATTTCATGAAGTAAAATTTAATGCCGGGGATCTGGCCAGTGGTATTTACTATTATCAGTTAGTTGCCGGCCAAAAATCAGCCGTAAAAAAGATGGTTTTGCTGAAATGAAGAAACCGTAAAGCTACCTTGAAACAGTTGTTCTCAAAATCCCACTTTTTGGCGAACTATAAATTTTGTACTGCTTAAAAATCTCAAACTAAGAAGTTTGAGGTGAGATAAGAGGAACAGTCCTTCAGAATCGATTAAAAGCAAATTGATGAATTTTAGTTATGCGTGCAAGTCCGAAAAAGCCTGGTAACTGGGAATAGCAATTCAACCCATTCAACATTCAACACTCAAAACTCAAAATTTAATTGTCACCCTGTGTTTTGTGGTTAATTAATCTAAAGGTGTTTACACCCCATCCGCTTCAGCAGGTTCCTTGTAGGGAAGCAGGATTCGGACCTGAGTGGGTTTGCCCTCTTTGGAAGTGATTTCGATATTGCCCTCATGATCTTCGATGATTTTTTTAGCCAGGGTCAGGCCCATGCCAGTTCCGTTTTCTTTTGTGGTGAAAAACGGATCAAAAATTTTATCAATAATTTCCGGGCTGATGCCAGGCCCGTTATCCATGATTTCAATGTCCAGATATTGTCTGAAATTTTCGTCGATTTGTTCAATCATGGAAGAAGAAATCATGATGGCTCCCTTACCTTTCATGGCATCGATAGCATTTTCAATAATAACCTGAAAGCACATTTCCAGTAATACCGGATCTGCCAAAAATTGATCGTGTATTTCATCCAGGTCAAGTTTAATATCAAGGCCATCTGCGGTGAAATAATCAAATTTTTTTGAGACCTGTTTGAAAATTCGTTTTAAAGATACAGGCTGAAGGTGTGGTTTTTCTAAATTAGTGAATCGTAGAAAATGTTTGGTCATTTCCCGGATCCGGTGCAATTCCTGGTCCATGATTTCAATATCTTTATGGATATTAGCGTTGCCGGTCTGGGGAGAATTTGGTATCCGCATTTTAATGGATTGCAATATTAACTGCAGAGTGGCCAGGGGCGTCTTAATATCGTGGGCCATACGTTGGACCGTTTTTGTCCAAAGTTCCAGCTTTTGGGTAGAAACTTTCTGATCCTGTAAAATGGTTTCGATCAGAAAGCCTGCCGGAATTTTAAACAAACCAGGAAGAACGGAGCCACGTAACAGTATCAGTTTTGAACCCTGATCTGTGCGGATTGATGTTTCTTTTTCCTGAAAGGTCCTTTTTTCAATTAAATTTTTGATAAAATTGATAACGGCCGGTCGTTCTTCTAATGCCTCGTGAAAATTGACTTTACTGTTAATATGCTTTGATAAAAAAAGGTGATGTTCAAAATTTCCATTTAAATAAGTAATTTGAAAACGATGATTAATAATACACAGTCCGGTAGAGGTAAACTGGAAAAGATTACGATGAACAGATACTTTTACGGAGAGTTTTTGCCAGGCCAGAAATAAGCTGGTTAAAACCAAATAAGTTATGATCATGGCCAACGAAAATAACAAAACCCGCCATTTGTAAAAGGGATTCTTGATAAACTGGTACCGGTAATAGTGATTTTCCTTTTGAATGATCAATTCACTGCCCAGATTACCTTTTTGGTAGAAATTAAGGATGTCTGTCAATTCAACTTTAATCGGAATTTTGTAACAATTTTTCAGATCAGAAGAAATAATCAAATAAAAGCCGGATTGCGTCTGAGCGATGAGTTCCTTTTCTAAATCACCATCCAGATCTTCCTGGTAAAGCACGGATGTTAATGGAAAATCCAATTTGATTGATTCTACAATTTCCAAATTGAAATTTGGCTTCAGTATTTCACCACTCTCTGAAGAAATGAGGTACAATTGTTCCCGGTTATTCTCAGTGACAATAAACGGGTTTAACCTAATGCCTTTTGGGAACATCTTTTCTCTTAATTCTCTGCCTTTAAAATCGTAAAGCAAAATTTTGGAATTTAGATCCAGACTCCCCAGGTAGAAATAAGAAGTAAAGAGGAACATGCGCTTACCTATTTTGTAAGGCAGGCTGATCGTATTGCTTCTAAATTCTGGAAAAGCTTTAGGTGGAAAATAAAAGTTTAAATTCTTGTCAAATACCATTAAATAAGCGTTATCGTCTTTATATGGAATGGGGAAGTGAATATTATCGGGTGCGCTGCTGTTTTTCATCAAAATTTCGGGAGTGCCATCCAGATCTAAATCCACCGGTACTGGACTTAAAACATAAGCACCCGATGGACCCGAGCGTGCTGTGATTTTTTTCCTGGCAATGTCAAAACGAATTAGCTCCCTTGGGGTTAAGCTGAATCCTGCTGCCAAATTAATAAAACACTCTTTGAAACCATCCCCGTTAGCGTCAATAAACACGGCTTCCGGTTTATGCAGATCCCATAACCGCTGAGGATGTGGATTAGGTCTGGGTGCCCTGTTTATAAATTGCCGGTACAAAATGAACTTATTTCTTTCTCTTGGATCAAAAGCGTAGAGAAAAAGTGAGTCATTGGCAATGGTGAAAAAGTAAATTTCATCATATAAATCACCGTTGTAATCAGAAAAATAGACCGCTTGGGGAATCCATTTTTCGGCAAAATTCCACTGGTCCTTTGGTTTTTCATCGGAGTTGTAAAAGACCGCACTAATTTGATTATCATGAGATTGAAATTTGAACCGAACTTTTTCACTGAAACCATCATGGTCAAAATCATGATAATAATCCTGTTGAATATCTTTGAAACTGTAAGTCCAGCCTTCCAAAGGAATAATTTTGTCCGGCTTAATGATGTTCCTCTGATAATGTCCGGCCAATAAAACTAAAATAATGGAAAGAATCAAAAAAACGAGATACACTTTTCTGTAAATATTTTTAAAAGAATTTGTGTTTTTGGGTTGATTCATTTAAACGCACTTCCCTGTTGCTTAAAAAGCTTTCTTCATTTGGCTAACCTGCTTATAATAAGAGATTAACTAATTAAACAGAACATCAGGTATTTAATTTTAAGAAAAAATAAACAAAAATCAAGGAATGTTGGAAACTACCAATTTAGTTTGATTGTCTTCAGAAAGGCGAATCAGTCTCTAAAATTAAAACTATTTACTCTTCTTTGGTTTGTGAATTGGGGTGAAGTTTGCCCAAAACATGGAAGTCGCCTTCGAAACAGATAGGAAAGGGTAAAAGATAAAAAGTCAGCCCGGCCAACAATTAATTGCTAATTGGGCGGGCGATGATTACTTTAAAAAAAAATAAAGTATGGAGAAACTTATGAGCAGCTTACATTTTGTTAAAAACTTCCCCAACCGTGCTTTTGCGGAACAGGCCAAAGAGGTTCTTGAACATAATAATATTGGTTGTGTTTTAAAATCACCCGATTTGGGAATTTTAGGTACCACCTCTTCATCCACTCTGAATGGGGTTGATTTGTACGTTGAGGAGGCGGATTTTGAAAGGGCTCATCAACTATTAAATGCCCTTTTTAATGGTATCTGATTAAACACGGTCTGAGAAGCTAATTTAGTCCTGCTGGTTTTGTTTATTCTTTTCCAGCCATTTTTGATATAGCTGCTCTTCCATTTCTTTGCGATATTTAACTGCGGCTTCAAATGCTTCTTCCCTGGTGCGTTTACTGTTAATGTAAAATTTTTTAGTTTGCAGTTTACCATCTTCGCTCCAGGTAGCCTGAAAGTAATGAACTAACTTTCCGTTTACCAGACCCTTTATTTCATTAACCCCTGTAATGCCGGTTGAGTTTTTAGCCTTTTTATTGTAAAAAGGTTTTCGCTTTGTACTTTTGTAACTGGCTCTCACCAGTTCAGCAACCATGCGGTTATGGTCACGAAACTTAATGGCATTCTCCAGGGCTTTCTTTTTGCCGCCATACTGGCGATCGCTGAACAATTTTGAGACGAACACGGTTCCTTTGGCATAAACCCGCACGTACCAGCCATGGGTGTGTTTTGAATCGATTCGACTAATGCCAGGGTATTTTGATTTCATGGCACCTCACACTTTATTGATTAAACCTAATTGATTAAACAAGTTGTAAACAATATATAAAACGATTTTTTTAATTTCCATTTTTTATTGATTTTGAAAACATCGATTTCTTAGATGAGCAAAAATCTTTTGACTATGAAATCTGGCATTTTCAATGAACCATTTTCCGGTATCCAATCCGCCTGACACTACACCAGCAAGATACAACCCTTTTACATTGGTTTCAAATGTTTCTGGATTATGCCAGGGCGTTTTTAAGGCATCATCTTTTATCCGGATGCCAATTTTTTTTAGAAAAGAATAATCCGGTTGATAACCGGTCATGGCCAAAACAAAATCATTTTCAATCTCAAAAATCCGCTTCTTGTTTTTCAATACCACAGTGTCATTTTTTATTTTTACTACTTCCGTCTCAAAATAGGCTTTAATACTTCCTTCGGCAATCCTGTTTTTAATATCAGGCAAAATCCAGTACTTGACACTTTTTTTAAAATCCTTTTCTCTTATGGCCAGGGTAACTTCAACTCCTTTACGAAAGGCTTCCAGGGCAGCATCAACAGCCGAATTACCGGCACCGATCACTAATAACTTTTGTCCCACAAATGGATGAGCATCTTTGAAATAATGATGGACTTTTGGGAGTTGTTCGCCTTCAATATTCATCAAATTTGGATGATCGTAAAAACCGGTAGCCAGAATTACGTTGCGGGCCAGGAGTTCCCGGTCTTTTGTTTGCACTTTGAAATATTCCTCTTCAGTATTAATGGCTTGTACCGATTGGTACAGCATTAAGTTTAGCTTCCAGTGCGCAGCCACCCGCCGGTAATATTCCAAAGCCTCCGTTTTGGTGGGGCGTTCATTCACCGATACAAATGGTACATCACCTATTTCCAGTCGGTCCGATGTTGAAAAGAAACGCATGTTGTCAGGGAAATGGTAAATAGAATTGGTAAGAGCCCCTTTGTCGACAATGACATGGCTTAATCCTTCTTTTTGTGCTTCAATACCGCAACTTAAGCCGATGGGGCCTGCACCAACAATCAGCACATCATATATCATCATTTTTAAAATTTACTCCTTAATCAAAATCATAAATAATTCACGCCCCTGTCTTTTAGGATGTGAATTGTAACATCGTTCAAAAGTCTTGATTTTAAACAAAGGTTTAAAATAGGTCAGATATTCCTGCAAAGATCCACCAAAAGGCGGATCCGATTGTTGATCATCCAAAGGAAAATCGAATAGGACACCAACTAATTTTCCTCCTGGTTTCAGTAGCTCATGCATTTTTAACGCATATTCTTGCCTTTGATCCGGGTGTAATGAACAAAAAAAGACATGTTCGATGATCAGATCAAACTGGTCCTGCAGTTTGAAAAAATCTATGTTCAAAAGCTGATCATCCGGAAAATCAGGGGCTCGTGATTTCAGGTTTTGCAGAGGTTTTTCAGACAAATCCACTACAAATGTATTTTTAAAATTTTCCCGCCAGCAATATTCAGCCTCCCAGCCATTACCGGCACCGGGAATCAGGATGCGTAAAGACGTGTCCCGCAATTGATCGATATAGCTTTTGATTGGTGGAGAAACGCGGCGCATGTCCCATGGTGGTTTTTCTGTTAGATAGAATTTTGTCCAATATTCTTTGTCAAATTTCATTTTGTTTTTGAACCGTAAACGCAAGGGCTGAAATTAATATTTCCGGTTTGTTCATTTACAGCAAAGTCATCTTTTGGTAGTAATTTTCTTTAATACTCTGCCAGTTTTGCCGGTAGAATTTAAAGGCCTGGGGCAGACTATTTAGAATGTCTCCGGCTATCAATCCCTCCTGGCCAATAGTCTGAACGGCCAGATCGCCAGCCAGTCCATGGAGCAATACACCCATGCGAGTGGCGACCAATGGTTCTTTAAAAAGAGCAAACAGGGCGGCAATCGTTCCACTAAGCACATCGCCACTACCAGCAGTGGCCATGCCGGCATTACCGGTCAG
>CAYNLJ010000131.1:0-6075 GCA_964398005.1 uncultured Caldithrix sp.
ACATTAATCTTTTCCACATCCTTCTTCATCAACTCCAGATCGTTTTCGATCTTTCCAGGAGCTGTAAAAGTAAATGTCAAATCCAGATCAGGCATTTTGCTGGTAATAAAACGAATGACCGTACCAGGAGCCGGCAAGGTACCTGCACCGCCATAATCAACAATGATTATGTTAGCCAAAACTTCTTTGCTGTTGTTCCACCATTTGTAAGTAAAGGCTCCACTTTCAATGTCCTGTTTAAAAGTCTGATAGCTACCCAGTTCGTTTAACGGCCTGCGAATATCAATCCAGTCCGTAGCGGGGAAGCCGAAATCAGGATCCCTGTAAGCAAAATCAAACTGCCCAACAGTTAAGCCTGCGGAATAACCGCCTGTTAAACAGCGCATATCATCCGAGGGATCATCATAAGTAGCTACTCCCACATCCCAGGCTTCAAAAGGCACGGTGACGTATGCTTTATTACTATCATCATCCCACCATAAATAAAGCCCGCCACTTTCTGTAAAACGCATTTCAAAATCGTGTGACCTGGCATTTACGATGCTCTCTTCAATTCGTTCAATATTTCCTCTACCACCACCGGCGCTAATGTAAAACCGATTGACATCGTCCGGGGCGCTTAAACTGTGCCACACATTATTGCCATGATAGGGCGCACCTGCTGCATCCCACTGATCTTCAGACAAAGGACCGTTTTGATTAGCCACTTCCACAATGGCATCAATTTGTGGCGGCGGGCCCAACACCTTTACCAGCAAACCATCGGCTATTAAGAAATCTTCCTTTTCTTCCTTATTTTGATAGGTCGATTGAAAAATTTTAATCTGCTGTTTGGTTAACAAAACTTTGCCTGTGCTGAGATCCTTTAAATTCCACAACCACTGTCCATATTCATTGGAAGTCGTGTCCTGTTCCTGTGTAAAATACACCTGATAGGTGTGGCCGGTTAGCTCTGCCGGATCAACGACTTGTACCTGGCATTGCACATTGCTTTGTTTGGAAGCGGTTACTTCGATCGTGTCCTGTGGTTCAGCTAAGTAACGGTAACCTGGTTTTGCATCCTGAATAGTAACCTTAATGACCTGATAGTCCGACTCCAATGAAGGTTGATCTGTTTCTTTTGGATTGTAATTGTAGGCGGTTACGGCAAAATAATAGCTGGAACCTCTGTAAAGCGGCCGGTTGTTGATGGAATCCTTACGAACTATGTAATAGTAACGGATTCCGGAATCCCAACCGGTCTGAAGGGGAACTTTAACGTACCTGTTGTACTCCGGAAAATAACGCAAGCCCTCAACCACAAAAACCTGATCAACCCGATCGAATGTGGCCAGTTTAACCGTACGCGGATCTTGCAAAGTTGCATTGGAATCGGGCAACTGGTAAACATTGTAGCCTTCAAACCGGTAGCCCATCCGCACCGTTTGTTCGATGGCCTTGACACTTTTCTCATTCCAGCCCCAGTTTAGCACCAGATATTCATCAAAAGGCGAGGCTTTTACCTGTGGGGCTGGTGGCCGCGGATTGGCATTTTTAAAGCCCTTCCTGTAGATTTTTTTCAATATTTGATTAAACGATTTAACCTGCTCAATGCCTTGCAGATTGTCCTTGCCCCAACCGCCGGTTACGGCATAAATAATTTCCTGCTGTTCTCCGGGTTGCATGGTAAAGGGTCCTGAATTGACCATTAATCGCCGATCACTGGGAGCCATATTGACGCCCCGGCCATCAATATCGCCAAACCGGGCATTGGGATCGTGCACTGGATCGCCGCTGAGTGGGAATTTTGTAGGTTGGCCCTGTTTTGGGCCGCTACCAAAAATCAACGGAGGCGGATTAAGGGTATAATTCAATGGCAACAAACCACGAAGCATGTTGTAGTAAAAAAACGTCGGCGCTATGGTGCCCGGCGGAGGATCGCTGGTATTTCCCCCGGCGGCCTGATAGTTAAAGCTGGTCATCGGCAGATTGATAAAACCTGTTTTCGGTGAAAAATTCACCAGAGCCGTGTCCTGCGGATTACCAGTTTCGACCATTGGTCCCTGCAGCAAACTGAAACCAATGCAGGCAGGCACCAATTTAAATTTGTCGAACTCCGCATCCGTGTAATGGCCATTGTACACATAGCCCAGACTCAAGGTAGAATCACAACCAACCAAGTCATCGTAGTAAGCGCCCAGATCCGGATCGACAAATTTACCCACATACATGCTGTCAATTCGTTTGCCGGATTTATTAATTAACCGATATCTTTCAAAAACGGTTTGCGCCAATGGCAAAAAATCGCTCTCATAAAGCCAGACTGTAACCTGTAATTCCAGGCCAATCGATTTACAACCGAAAACCTCCTTTATACTGGGTTCATAAAAGTCATTCGTTACAAACCAAATAACCTGATCAGCTTCGCCGATACCGGGATAATCGCCTTTGTTAATTAAAGCAAAGCCATCTTCATCAAGCACAGGATCATAAATGCCATTGTTATTGACATCATTAAATGGCGCCCCGGCTTCCACCGGCCAGTTTTTCCAGTTATCGGCATACCAGTTTCGTAAATCGGTGATCATATAAGGAGGAATATTATCTTCCTTTTTGTTATGAATCAGGCTTAATTCTTTCCTAAGTGTAGCATCTAAAAGTGTCCTCCAATTCCTGACAATTTTAAACATTCTCTGTAAAGTAAAGTCCCGATTAACAATATACTCCCCATCCATTTCAATTATATTACCTGGGGACAAACCGCTCTTATAAGTTATCCCACCCACACGTGGCCAGTGTGCCGGGTAATCATCAGTTGAGTTGCGAACAATTCCTCCCCAAACAAACCCATCCTGATAAATAACAGGAACTTTCTCAAAAGTAAAAAAACCTCCGGGCCCACCTGAAATTGTGTTGTGACCCAGCCGCCCAAAATAATCAGCCCAGTATCTCCATTGCTCGTTTTCCATAAAATTGTACTGGAATGGGTAGATATTATTTGTAGCGTGTTTGTAAGTTTGACCTATTTTCTGTCCGGAAAGCAGGAGAGGTATTAATGAAAAAACCAAAATAGGGAGTTTGCCTTTCATGGGCTCACCTGTTAATTTTTAAAAAAAATTTTAAAGTTTTAACCTGTATTACAAAACGGTCTATTTTCATGTCGCAGATTAATCATCTTTATTATGCCCTAAACCGGATTCAAAAACTTAATTGCCATTTATTGAGTTACTCAGTTTAATAATAATTCAGCACCTCTTCCCCGGTAACGACCATTAACTTTAAAACCTTTTGTTTATTTAATTCCGGCATGTCGATGTGCACAATGTAAAGCCCGCTGGCTACGCGCCATCCTTTTTCGTTCATCAGGTACCAGCGGAAAAACTGGGACGGATCATTCTTTTCCAGTTTGATTACCTGCGCTCCATTCAGTGTAAAAATACGGATAATGGCATGCGGCGGCAGATGGTTAAAGGTCACAAAATGCTCGAAGCGCTCTCTTTCCATGGAACTGGCCGCGTAATAAGGATTAGGAAACACATTAATCTTTTCTACATCTTTTTCCAGCAAAGCCTGCGTTTGAATGGGTTCTCCCGGACCTTTAAAGCTGAAGGTTAAATCTTCTGAAGGTCCCTTGGTTGTAATAAAACGAATCACCGTACCAGTCGTTGGTAAAGTTTTGGCGCCGCCATAATCACAAATGATAATCCGGGCCAGAACCTCGCGGGACAAATTCCACCATTCGTAATTAAAAATACCGGAAGTGACATCTGCAGCATAGATATCATACAACTCCGGATTAGCGATTGGAATCCGCAGGTAAATCCAATCCGTTGCCGGATAGTTCCAGTAGGGATCGGTGTAGGCAAAGTCAAAAGTGCCGATCGTTCCACCACCGGAATAGCCACCGGTTAAACAGCGCACATCATCGGAATCATCATCATATGTGCCTATTCCTACATCCCAGGCTTCGAATGGTACAGCGCCATAGGTATCACCATCATACCACCAGGTAAAAACACCTCCCTGTTCGGTAAAACGGATTTCAAAATCATGACTGTTGGCATTCTCGATACTGCGCACAATACGTGCCCACTCCCCATTTCCGCCACCAGCGCTGATGTAAAATGGATTTTCATCGTTTGGTGAACTGACATCATGCCACACATTGTTACCATTGAAAGGCGCGCCTACCTCATCGTACTCATCCTCAGTCAAAGGTCCTTCCGCATCTGCCACCTGGACAATGGCCTTTAAATCCGGCTTTGGTGACAGCACCTTAACCATCAAACCATCTACCAGTTCATTGTCATTGCCCAGCGTTGGAATCTCCTGTTCATCTTTAAAAAGAAGGACAGGTTTGCCGGTTAATAAAAATTGACCTGTTGTCACATCCTGCAAATTCCAGAACCATTTGGTTTTTAGTGTATCGGTTGAATCCGGTTGCGAAGTGAAAGAAACGCGGTACTCATGATCCGTTACCAGGGATGGATCGACCACTTTCACCTGGCAAATCACATCTGTTTCTTTTGAAGCTTCAACTTCGATCAGTTCCTCCGGGTCTGCCGTGTAGCGCAATCCCGGCTTTTGGCCCTGAATGGTGACCTTAATGACCTGATAATCGGATTCAAGAGACGGATAGTCTTTAAATTCCGGATTGTAATTGTAACTGGTCACGGCAAAATAGTAGGTCGAACCTTTGTACAATGGTTTTTGATGAATCGAATCCCGCCTGACGACAAAATAGCGCTGGATGCCGGAATCCCGCCCGATTTGCAACGGCCGGACGAATAAGCGCCCCTCCTTCGGGTCAAGTTTTAGTCCTTCAATGGTTTTAATATCGTTGTTCAGATCAAATGTAATTAGTTTAACCGAACGCGGATCATCAATGGTGGCTGTAGAATCGGGCAACTGATAAACATTGTAACCTTCAAAACAGTAACCGTTTTTTTCTTTTTGTTCGATTTCTTCAATGCTTTGCGCATCCCAGCCCCAGTTAAGCACAACGGTTTGTCCTATGGCTTCCGCTTTAACCTGCGGTGCCGCCGGTTTTATGTCTACATCTCTAAATCCATTTTGGTAAATCCGCTGAATGAATTTTAAATATTCTTTAACCAGTGTAATTCCCTGACGTTCATCACTGCCCTGCGCACCAATCCAGGCGGCGATAAATTCCTGTCGATCTCCCGGTTCCATGCGAAAAGGGCCGGAGCTCATGTAAAAACGCCGATCACCAGGCGGAAGGTTCTGCCCCTGGCCATCTACATCACCGTACCGACCGGCGGGATCATTGACCGGATCACCGCTTAAGGGAAACTTTGTTGGTAAGCCCGCTCTGGGCCCGCTGCCTGCTGTAAAAGGGAAAGGATTCTTTAAATCATTTGTAGGTCTAAATCCCCGCATTATGTTATATAGCTGAAGTGTTATATCGATAACTCCATAAGGAGGATCGCACATGATGCATGATGGAGCGTCAACATAAGCAAAGGAAGTCATCGGTAAATTTTTTCTGTCGGGAACCGGGTGAAAATTAAATTGTCCAATGCTGCCCGGCGATTCGACCAGAGGGCCCTGCAATAAAGCAAGGCCCACTACCGGAGGGACTGCCACGCCCAATTTCTGTACGTCAGCATCGATAATGCTACTGTTGTAAGCGTAACCCAAACTCAAGGCTGAGTCACAACCGACAAAATCATCACGGTAATCACCAATATCCGGATCTGCAAACAACAGAATGTACATGGAATCAACGGTAGCCCTGGATTTATTGATCAGGACATATCGCATAAAAATGGCTGAGGAAAGCGGCAATAGACTGTTTTGATAATCCCAGAGCGTTATTTGCAATTCCACGCCAATGGGAAATGTGCCCGTGTGTGCTCTCACTTTCGCCTCGTTAAGATCATTGACCACCATAAACAGTGTTTCATCAGCACCGGCAATACCAGGATAGTCACCCAGGTCTGCCTGCGGATAGCCCTGTGCATCCACAACCGGATCGTAGATACCATTGTCGTTTACATCATTAAAAGGCGCGCCCCACTCAACCGGCCAGTTTTTCCAGTTTTCTGCGTATTTCTGGCGAGCGCTTTCCAGCCA
>CAYNLJ010000132.1:0-6034 GCA_964398005.1 uncultured Caldithrix sp.
CAACGATTTTGTTTAATCCTTTTTCCGAGTAGGTTAACTGACCCTCGTGAATGATTAAGCCTGCTTCAAATTTTTTGTCCAAAATAGCCGGAATAATCTGATCAAACGGTACAACCTGATATTGTGCGTCAGGTAAATACAGTTTTAAGGCCAGAAAAGCGGTGGTCATTTCGCCGGGAACGGCAATGACCAAATCTTTTAACTCATCTCTGGTGTAATTTTTAGGGCTTACAATCATGGGACCATATTTATCGCCCATGGAACTGCCGGTTGGCAACAGCATGTATTTATCAGCAACTTTGGGGTAAGCATGGATGGAAATCGCTGAAACTTCATAGGTGCCTTTTAATGCTTCTTCATTTAAGGTTTGAATGTCTTTCAAAATGTGTTCAAATTCAAATCCATTGGTATCGATTTTTTCTTTGGCCAGAGCATAAAACATAAAAGCATCGTCAGAATCGGGGCTGTGTGCAATTCGAATCTTTTGCATTTTTTACCTTTCATTTTCTTTGAATTAAAGGTGTTAAACTTACTCGTTTAAGACAAGTAATTCAAATCTTTATTAAAGATGCAGTTATCCCAGCCACTGACCCGTCTGGACGGCGCCAGCCGGTTGGAGCGCAGCGGAAATCCCGATTTTCGGGGACAGGTTTACACAGATCGGCACCGAGAATATCTCAAAACCTGAAGAGCCGCTGCTGACTAATTACCAAATCTACAAATAAGACAAGAATTTTGAGTTTTAAATGTTTAATTCTTTTCAACTATTGCCTGAGCATTCCAAATCCCGTTCGTCTATTTGACCACTTTCTTTTCAATCTTTTCACTTCAAGATTCTAATTTTTATTAGGGTGTATTACCATGTATCTCTGATACAAAAATTTTAAATTATCTTTTCTATGATCTTTGCAGGCAAATAATCCTCGTTTAACGGCAGAACAGGCTAAATAATGGGCAAAGAAGGCCGATAAATGGAAGAGTACAAAATAAATTTCGGATCGATCTCATGAAAAAAGCATTGTTTAGTCTTTTTTTCTGTTTATTGGTAAGCTTTTCTTTTGCTGAAAACTGGGCGGTACAGTATTACAACTATGAAGACGGCCTGCCATCGGATTTGATTAAACAGGTCATTCAGGATGAGACCGGTTTTATGTGGATCGCCACGGATGGTGGCCTGGTTCGTTTTGATGGTCTTCATTTTCAAGTTTTTACAGATGAATTACCCAGCAATTATGTAAAACATATTGTTCCCCTTTCTGCCAAGGAATTGCTGGTTTGTACGGATTTAGGCATTGTGCATTTTAAACAGGAAGCGAATTTTGTAAACCATGAAGTATTTATTAGGGGTAATCATGCCCTGACGGACAGCACGGTTTTTTATCCGAAATCAATTTTTAAGGACAAAGCACAGAATCTTTGGGTTACAGAACCTTATTCGGTAATCCGTTTAACTTCTGATCATTCATTCAAAAGATACATCTTCCCCAATGTGGCCGAATCAGGCAGTTACCTTAAATCATTCTTTTTTTGGGAAAATGGTAGTGGACAACTGTTTGTCTTTTCTCAAACGGGATATTCGTATTATTACGATCAACAGTCTGACAGTTTTAAACCGCTTGAAATCAGGGGAAGACCTAAGCGTTGGGCAATCAATTCTCTGTTAAAAGTAAATGATCAAACAATATTACTCGGCACCACGGATGGGGTTTATGAAATTGAAAGTATTAATCCTCGATGGCTGAATGTAAAAAAACGATTTAATCTCTATCGGGTGCAGACACTGGTTGTGGATGACCAGGGTACCCTTTGGGTGGGGACTTCCGGGAGCGGCGTTTTCTATGCCCGTAACTGGCAAAAAGCGACAAAAATGGATCGTCTGGACATTGTAAAGTTAAGGGTGATAAATGATCTCTATTTGAGTAAGCATGGGCAACTGTGGGTGAGTAGTGACAACGGTCTGGCTTTAGTGTACAAACCTATTTTTGAACGAATTCTGAATTTCTCCAATTACACGGTCCAAAACCTGGCAATTGGCAGCAATAAAGATCTGGTGGCTACCGACGGTCAACAGGTATTTAAAATTGCATTGAACCAGGATGTCCCCCTCATCCGGAAACAATGGAATAATTTAAACAGTATTATATCTTCTCTGGCAAAAGTAGGTGAAAACATAGTTACGGGGCATTTAAATGGTAAATTGACCCTTTTCGGGGGGCGGGTTGTCAGGAAAATTTCTTTAGCGAGTGACAACACCGTTTTTTCAATCGGCACGGATGCATCAAATAATTTATGGTTAACCCAGGGCGATTATCAGGCGGTTACCAAAGTTGACTCGAACCTCCACATTTTCATCTACGATGCACAAAAAGGAGTAAACAGCAGACCATTTGTTGTAAAAGCGTTCGACAACAGGGTGTATGCGGGGGCCATTGGTGACTCCAGCTATCTCTTTGAGTACCGGGCTGATCAGGATCTGTTTAAAAATATCAGTCCATCTTTAAAAAACAAATCTTCCAAATCCGTTGAAATCAATGATATGGCCTATTCCCAAGAGGATTCCGTGCTTTATCTTGCTTCAAATCTGGGTGTTATCAAAGTAAAAAACGGACAGGCCAAAATCATCCACCTGGAAAGGAATCGCATTGCCCGATCAATAACTATTGATGGGCAGGGGGATGTATGGGTTGGAACGGAACATGGGGCTTATTGTCTGGTGGACAGTGAACAAATCTATTTCGATGAGTTGGCCGGTTTTAAGAATCAGACCTTTGCCTTCCGGTCAGCTGTTTCAGGACCAGATGGGAGGATCTATTTAGGTACTTATGATGGAATTTACCGGCAACAGGTAGCACCTTTTAAGCTACAATACACGGCACAACCCAAAATCACAAGTATCATCTTAAACGAAACCCGAAACGTAGCACCTCAGTACCTGAATAGTGGTCTTGAGTTTAAATCCACCTTCCGAATAAAGGTTTCATCGTTGATGTATCCGGCCCATCATATCGTTTATCAATGGCGCTTGCTTGGTTTAAAGGATAGCTGGTCGGTCAAAACAACAAATCCAGAGTTTATTGTCAGCAATTTGCCGGCAGGGGAGTATAAATTGCAGATCAGGGCCAGGCAAGTTGGTTATGCATGGAGTACTATTTTAACAATTCCGGTAAAAGTCAATGCTCCCTGGTATTTTGCGAAATGGGTCTGGATCTTAATGATTTCGGTTTTCACGCTACTGGTTTTAATCTCTACCCAATTGTTTCATGAACGAAGAACGCGTAAACAAATCGCTTCTGATCTGGAAAGGAGTGAGTTTAAACTAAGTTCCATTGTTGATAATACGCCGATCGTTTTATTCATGTTAGACCAGAAAGGAAAAATTACCTTTGCTCAGGGCAGTGGTTTACATGATCTGGAAAAGGAGTTTAAGCCGCTGATTGGTTTAAACCTTTGTCAAACAGAACCAAATTCGGGTCTCGAAGAAGATGCCCAAAAAGTGTTGAATGGTCAATCATTTGAAAGTGTGCGGAAATTAGGTAATAAGTATTATCGTTTCTGGTTTTCTCCAATGAGTGATCAAAAAGGGGAAATCGGCGGGGCACTGGGAATTGCCGTTGATATTACCGAATTGAAAGAAACAGAAACCCGTTTGCGTCGGGCGATTATTCAGGCCGAGGCATCCAACAAAGCCAAGTCCGAATTTATTGCCAATATGAGCCATGAAATCCGAACACCGCTCAATGCGATCATCGGTTTAAGTGATTTAATGGATCAGGATAACTTAACCGATACCCAAAAGGAATTTCTACAAACGGTTCGTTTTTCAGCCCGTGAACTTCTAAAAATTATTAACCAGATTCTGGACTTCAGTAAAATTGAATCGGGTAAGCTGGAGCTGGAATTCATTCCTTTTGATTTAAAACGCCTGGTGCACAATATTTCGAATGCCTTTACCATTATGGCGCAGCAAAAAGGGTTGGCCTTTGAAGTGCAATGGGATGAGACGAATCCCCAGTATGTGGTGGGAGACCCTACCCGCCTGGGACAGGTGTTGATTAATCTGCTGGGCAATGCCATCAAATTTACAGAAAAGGGAAAAGTCAGTTTAATGGTGAAAAACCACAATGAAACAGATCAGGATGCTGATCTTTTATTCGTAGTTAAAGATACCGGGATTGGCATTCCAAAGGAAAAAATGGACAAGATTTTTGGATCATTTGAACAGGTAGATTCTTCATTAACCCGAAAGTATGGTGGGACCGGCCTGGGGTTGACCATCACTTCGCGTCTGATTGAAATGATGGGCAGTAAAATTCAGGTGGAAAGCCAGCAGAATGTAGGAACGACGTTCCAGTTTGAACTTACCTTTCCTAAAGTCAAGGATCAAAAAATTGAGGAACTACCGGATTTTTCTATTTTCCTGACGCATGAGAAACCAAAAGTTGCGGCTGACTTTATGAAAGAAGAAAAAGTGGCCCGTGAAGAAAAATCCGATGATGTAAATATTTTATTGGTCGAAGACAATGTGATTAACCAGCGTGTGGCCAAGCGAATGGTTGAAAACATGGGGTTTAAAGTGGACATTGCCAACAATGGTCAGGAAGCTCTTGACATATTGGAACAGAAAAAATATGATTTGATCTTAATGGACGTTCAGATGCCGGTGATGGATGGTTTGCGTGCTGCTCAAAAAATTAGGGTTAAAGAAATCAATTCCGATGAACACGTACCCATTATTGCCATGACGGCGCACGCGCAGAAGGAAGATCGCGACCGCTGTCTGGAGGCTGGAATGGATGATTATCTTTCGAAGCCAATCAATATGAAAATCCTGGAAGAAAAAATAAAACAATTTCTGAAAGAAAAATAATTAGATTCGTTTTGCTGTTTTCGTTAAAATGAAAAAAATCAACGAGGATTAAAAAGATCATGGCCTTTACAAAATTTGTTCATTCTTTTTTGGAAGACAGCGCAGATCGCTTTCCTGACAAAAAGGCGCTCTTTGTAAATAATCAATGGTACACTTTTGAATATATTGAAAATCAGGCCAACCGGTTGGCTCACTTTTTTGTTGATTTAGGCATTAGAAAAGGAGACCGGGTTGGCTTTTACATCGAAAACTCCGTGGAATACGTTATTACCTATTACGCTATTCTGAAAATTGGAGCCATCACGGTCGCCTTGAATACCGAAGCCACAGCCAAAAATATTGATTACATTTTACAGGATTGTGGGGTACAAAATTTAGTGGTTGGACAAAAGTTCTACAATCGTCTGGAACCATTGATTGCCAAAGAATATTTGATTCACTTCATGGTTTGGAATGATGGGAAATTAAAGATTGCAAAAGACAATCCTAAAATTAAATTTTTACCAGAGGCTTTCCGTTCGTTTCCTGAAAAACGACCCAACAAAAAGATTATTGATTTGGATGTTGCATCTATTGTTTACACTTCAGGAAGCACGGGGCAACCGCGGGGCGCCACTTTAACGCATCTGAACATTGTTACCAATACGCGTTCCATTGTCGATTATCTGGAGTTAACAGCTGATGATCGGGTGATGGTGGTTTTACCTTTTTATTACATCTATGGAAAATCGTTGTTAAACACGCACTTTTTTGTTGGCGGATCGGTGGTTGTGGACAATCGTTTTTTGTTCCCCAATGTGGTTTTAAAGACCATGCAGGAACAAAAGGTAACCGGCTTTTCGGGGGTGCCTTCTACGTTTACCATTCTTTTACACCGGTCGAATGTACGCAAAATGAAATTTGATTCCCTGCGTTACGTGACTCAGGCCGGTGGAGCTATGGCGCCGGCGGTGCAAAAAGAGGTGGCCCAGGTTTTTGCTCCGGCTAAATTGTTCATCATGTATGGAGCTACCGAGGCCTCGGCCCGTTTGTCTTATCTTGATCCCAAAGATTTGCCCCGGAAATGGGGTTCGATCGGGAAAGGCATTCCCAATGTTGATCTGTTTATTGCCGATGCGCAGGGGAACCGTTTGCCTCCCGGTACCCAGGGTGAAATTGTGGCGCGTG
>CAYNLJ010000133.1:0-6030 GCA_964398005.1 uncultured Caldithrix sp.
CCCGCAATTCTGCTCCCAACACAAAATCACCCAGCTCATTTTTTACCAATACCTGGGGATACCAACCCAGTTGATTGTTGTCCACATAGGCTCTGACCAAAGCATCCGAAGGAATGCTTTCTACATTGTAGCCATATTCCGGAGTTAAGCGGAAATATTCAGGCGTGCCCCAGCTGCCATCGTAATCAAAAAAGCCGTAGCCTTTAATGTAAAAGAGTGTGTTATTCAGGGTTACTTTGTCATTCAGACGGTACTCGTGCAAAATTTCGAAATGAGGCTGATTAAAGTTTTCGATTTCATCTTTGCGACGCGGGGAAGTGTAAATGGTTTTGCCGTCCTCTGCGTAATCCCACCAGTTAAAATTCATCTTTCTTAATTTGGAATCATCATTGTACTCTTTGGGAATACCGGTGTAGGTCAAGCCATCTTCAATCGGCCCGCCGTAAAACTGCAAACGCAGGGTACTGTTGGTCGTGTAGTAGGCAAGTCCTAAAAAGTAGCTTTTAAAATCGATGTAAGCTAAATCACGGTAACCGTCGGTTTGAATGCGTGAAGCTCTGGCGTACACTACAAAACGATCCTTCAAAAGTCCGGAATTGTAAGCCAGCGAGTAGCGACGGGTGTTAAACGAACCAATGCCTACCGAAGCAGTTACTTTTCTCTGCATGCCAAAATAGTTGGTCAAAATATTGATCGAACCGCCAATGGCCGGGGGGCCATAGAACGAACTGCCTGCACCGCGTTGCACCTGAATATTTTCGACATTACTCAAAAAGTCCGGAAAGTCTACCCAGTACACATTGTGATCTTCCGGATCATTTTGCGGAACACCGTTGATCATGACCGAAATTCTGCGCTGATCAAAACCCCTGATGCTCAGGTAGCTGTAACCCATTCCCGTTCCGCTTTCGGAGTAAAAGGTGGTGGAAGGTAATTCTGAAAGCAATTCCGGAATGTCCTGAATAGTGCGGCGGGCGGCAATTTCTTCCCTTCGGATGGCACTGAAGGTAATCGGGGTTACCCGCTCAATGGCCCGTGTGGCCGTAATGGTAATTCTTGGACCGCTGAGCACATCCCGGCTCATTTTAATGGTTAACGACGTATCTGAATGCAGATTTTTCAGTTGAACGGTGCGCTCACTGTACCCCATGTAGGACACCTTAAGCTGATAATCTGCCGGGGGTAAAGACGGCAATTTAAAATAACCGTCCGGATCCGTTGTTGTCCCGATAGAAGTAGCACTCACCAGCACATTGGCTCCGGCCAGCCCCTGACCGCTCTTTGCATCTACCACAACTCCCGAAATGGTGTAATTTTTTTGAGCGAACAAAAAGCCAGCCAGCATTAAAATCAATAGAAAAGAGATCATTCGTAAACGCATTGGATCCTCCTTTTCAAAATATGACACACTTAAAAAACAAAAAAGCCATTTCCCTCGCAGGAAATGGCTTTTATTAACAACAACTTTTCATTGCCGTTTCCTGCGCTGGTATTACCCAGATCAGGTTCAAGGGGTATTCTCTCAGCCTCTGATTTTAAAAAATCAGAAGCACCCCCACGGACCGTTTATTTATCTATTTAAATCGTTTTCTTTCAGGTACCTTCTTGAATTTTTTTAATTTCTTCTAACCGGGATTCAATTTCCCATTCAATCTGTTGAATCTCTTTCTGAATTTTTTCTTTTGGTTCCCGGCTTCCGGAATCCTCCGTATTTTTTAGATGCTGTTCCAGTTCATTTTGAGTCAACTGGATTTGATTAATGATGTTTTTAATTTCATCAAGTAAAACGCTCAGCGTTTCATGTTTTTTCAGACCTTTGTAATCATTGGAGACTAAATAAGGAAACACTGTTTTACCGAGTAGCTCGTATTTTTTACGTTTACTGATTCTTAACTGGTGCAACTCAAATTTTAAGCGGGCAGTTTTTCCATAATCCTGAGCAATCTCCTTTAAACTTTGTGCATTGCCTTTTGCGGTTTCAAGGCTTTCTTCTATTGCTTTTTTAATTTTAGTCAGCAATTCGGCCATATTGTCCTCACTTTTAAGTGTTTATTATTAAATACAAAATTGCCAAATTTTAATTGAAAAATCAAATCTTTTGAATCGTGCTTATTTTATGCCTATCTTTTGGGGTAGAGGAAGGAACAAAGGAAGCAAGATGGCCAATAAACGTACCGTTTTAATCGTCGATGATGAAGAATCCATTTTACAGTCCCTGCAACGCATTTTTGAACTTTCCGGCGACTTTGAAGTGATAACCGCGCAAAATGTAGAAGAAGCCTGGAAAGCCATTAACAACACACTGCCCGATTTAATCATTTCAGACATCGCCATGCCCGAAGTCAACGGCATTGAATTCTGTAAAATGATTCGACACAACGAAATCACACGTAATTTACCTTTCATCTTTTTAACCGCCAAAAGCGAACAGCTTCTGGAAGGCATTAAGGCCGGAGGCGATGACTTCATCATTAAACCCTTTAATCTTGATGAAGTAATGGCTAAAATTGAGGCGATTTTCCGTCGAATTCGGAATACGCGCGAACTGGTGGTGCAATTAAAGGGCACCCTGGATGATTATTCGCTGGACGATATTCTTCAACTTTGCCATGAAAAAAGCATCTCCGGTTCGATTGTGCTTTACAATCAGGGTGAAACCGGTAAAATCATATTAGAAAAAGGTGATATTTCCGAAGTCATTTACGCTGATTATTCTCCAACCCGGGCGCTTGACCATTTGCGCATGTGGAACCAGGGACTGTTTGTCATCCGCCCCAATGACATCGGCCTGAAACCGGATCTTATTAAACGTAAAATACCCAAAGCTACCAAGCCTAAACTAAATGAACTGATTCCGGTCATTGAACAAACCTTGTGGTGGGTAGGCCACCGGGATCTGGATCAACACATTCAGGTGAACAGCTTTGTGCGGCTCTTTGAATCTGCCGACAAAAAAATCAATTTTCTGGTTTATCCCGGCTCCGTGAGTTATTTTGATCAACATTCGAAAAAAATTACCACTTTGCTAAATAATCTGGCCAATGTTCATGTGCTGGCCATTACCAATCCTACGCCGGAGCTACTGCTGAATTTTCAGAAATTTAATGAGGCGAACAAGAAGTTAATCTACCTAACCAGCCGTCAAATTCTTGCTTACATGAAACCCTTAGGCGTAAATCCACGTTACGTAAAGCCGACCGATACCCTGCAAAAAAACATTCTGAAGCTGGCCACCGATCATCAACTGCAGGTAATCAACGTTCCCTTTTCGCCGGAACAGGAATCTTTTATGATTTACGATGAACAATCCAGGGTTTTATTTTCAGGAATTCTTTTCAGTTCGATAGTTGATTTTACCCAATCCGGCCGCCTTTACGCTTTGGAAGAAGACTGGGACGCGATCCGCAAATTCCATCAGGCCAATATTCCGACCGGAAACATTTTGAAGTATGCCGTTGAGCAGGTTAAAAAATTAACCCCTTCGCCGCTGGTCATTGCTCCGCAGTTTGGCATGATCTGGCGTGGCTTGACTGTCAGCCAATTTCTGGAACGCATGTACTATCTCGAAACCGGCGTAGACCTGATGCTTGAACAAAGCAGCTTTAAGCAGCTTGATGAAGTTCTGGAGGCCAGCAATCAATTGATCATCCATGTTCAGCAACTTTTTCCCTTTTCCTGGATCGAAGGAAAAATAAGGCAGGATCCCTTTTTAATGGCCAAATGCCAGTTGGGAAATGAGAAAATTAACAAAATTTTTGGCAGTCCGGAACACTTTTTTGATCGATTACTGGCCGTTTTGCTGCGTGGCGAAGATGACCATATTGCCGGACAAATTCAGGTTTTTGCAAAAAAAATAGCCAGAGAGCACGATCTGACCGCTGCAGTAAACGGAGCCGATCAGATCAACGGGTTGAATGAATTCTTCCGTAATGTCTAAAGACCATTCTCTAAAAATTGCGATCATTACTTCATTTCCACTTGACCTGACAGTGGGTTCGGGTGTGGTGCGCATGATTTTAGGTTATGCGGAGGCTTTTAAAACGCTTGGGCATCAGGTTCAAATTTTACACTCACACTTTAAAGCCCGATCCTACTTAAATTTGGCCGTTCAACGGCTGGTCTTCAACAAACGCCTCTCCTTGCGACAGGAACAGTTTGATCTGCTTTTGGTCAGCGATTTTGATGGTTTTACATTAAAGCAATTGCCCATTCCCAAAATTGCCCTGAATGCCGGAATTTTAGCCGATATTGTTCGCTTTGAAAGCGGACAAACCAGGCAGATTTTGAGACATCTGGCTAAAAGGGAATGCCAAAACGTTAATACTTCGGATCTGGTAGTGGTACCATCTCAGTACACCGCCCGTAAGGTAACTGAATACTATGGGGTAAAGGAACAGAAACTTGTGGTAATTCCGCTGGGCATTGATCTTCCTTTGTGGAAATCCTTGCGGGAAAAAAGTCGCCGCGTTTCTAAAAAGACGATTGAAATTCTTTGTGTTGCCCGCCAATACCCAAGAAAAGGCATTGCCGATCTGCTAAAGGCATTCCAAAAAGTGTTGGCTTCTCACGTTCCCGTTCACCTGACGCTCGTCGGTGGCGGACCTCAGTTTGAAGAAAACCAGAAATTGGCCCGGCAATTAAAGGTTTTTCACAAGGTTACTTTTGTAGGAGATCTGGCTAACCAGCAACAACTGGCAGGGCACTACCAGAATGCCGACATTTTTTGTCTGCCAAGCTATCACGAAACGTTTGGTCTGGTCTTTCTGGAAGCCATGTTTTTTGAACTGCCGATCGTCACCTATGCCAGCACGGCCATCCCGGAAGTGGTGGACCAGACAACCGGCTTTTTATGCCCGACGGGAGACCTTGAATGTTTAAGTAAAAAATTGCTAATTTTAGCTAAAAACGAGTCCCTCAGAAAAAGCATGGGCCTCAGGGGACGACAAAGGGTCGAACAATTTAGCTGGTCGAATTCGGCCAGACAATTGTTGCAACAACTACAATTAATAGTAACCCGAGGCGCCAATTAGAAAAAATGTTGAATTTTAAATTTTGAATTTTGAATGGATTAATTGTTAATGTTTTAGAATGAATAGGCCCAATGATTAAAAGTTAATAGACCTTACAGCTGAATCTCATTCAAAATTCAAAACTCAAAATTTAAAATTATCAAAACGGATGGTCAATCTCTTTTTCAGGAATACAAAACCACAAATAACCGTTACTAATGAAGAATAAATTAACGCGTTTGGATGCACATGAAAAAAGTAACCATTTCTAAAAAATTTGAGTTTTCGGCCAGCCACCGTTACTGGATTGACGACTGGCCCGCTGAAAAAAACGATGAAGTTTTCGGCCTTTGTACCAGCCCTTATGGACATGGACACAATTATGAACTACATGTTACCGTGAGCGGGCCAATTGACCCGGAAACAGGGATGATAATTAATCTTTCAACATTAAAGGCCATTACTGCTAAAATTGTGGAACAATTCGACCACAAGTTTTTAAATCTTGACACTCCTTTTTTTAAGGATCGGGTGCCAACCACAGAAAACATTGCACTGGTCCTGTTTGAATTACTGGATGAACAGCTCAAAAAAGAAGCGGGCATCACATTGGAGAAAATTCGTCTCTATGAACGCGGTGATTTGTACGTAGATGTCTGGCCGGAGGGTAAATGAAAAAGCTGCAGGTTGCTCTTTCCAAAATATTTACCTTTAGCGCGGCTCATCGTCTACACGTACCGAAAAAGGCCCCGTCCTTCAATCAGCAGATTTACGGCAAATGCAATAACCTGAACGGGCATGGCCACGATTACTACCTTGAAGTCTCCCTTAAAGGACCCATCGATGCCAGAACCGGCATGATTATTCCCCTGGCTGAGTTTGACGAAGCCGTGAACAAGGTTCTCAAGCCTCTGGACCACCGGCACCTGGACCATGAAATTGATTATTTCAAAAACCACCGGAGCACCGGTGAAGAAATTATTAAATATCTCTGGCAGGAGCTGGAAAAACATTTAGGAAA
>CAYNLJ010000134.1:0-6026 GCA_964398005.1 uncultured Caldithrix sp.
TGGTTCAGAATTTAACCAAAGATGATTTTTTGAAAAAAGTCTTTAATTACGAACAGAATCAAGACTGGAAATTTGAAGGCGATAAACCGGCCATCATCGATTTTTACGCAGACTGGTGTCAGCCATGTAAAATCGTTTCACCGATTCTTGACGAATTGTCCGAAGAATTTTCCGGGAAAATCGATTTTTACAAAGTCGATACCGAAGTAGAACAGGAACTGGCTGCCATTTTCGGCATTCGGAGCATTCCTTCTCTGCTGTTCATCCCGACCAACGATCGTCCGCAGATGGCTGTAGGTGCTTTGCCTAAAGACACCTTATTGCAGGCAATTTCCGAAGTGCTTGGCGTAGAAGCCGCTTAAGCTGAACGACTTTTCAAAATCTTTAAGGCCGCCTCTTCTGGGGACGGCCTTTTTTATTTTTTCAGATGGACTTCTGGTACAAAACTTATTCCAATAACTGTCCCGAACTAACAATTCTACTTTCAAAATTCCGCTTGTGTAATTTTATGCTTTATCGTATCTTCTTAAAAGTTAGTTCATTCAATCTGGGGGAAAATGAATGCGAACCAAAACGGACGAAAAAGAACGAAAAATTTTACAATCGGCGATAGAGGTTTTTGCTGAAAAAGGCTACCAGCAGGCCAAAATTTCAGAAATCGCCAACAGGGCCGGCGTGGCTCATGGCACGGTGTACACTTACTTTAAGAATAAAGAAGAATTGCTTTATCAGATGATCTCTGCCTTGTGGAAAGATCTTAGCAACAAACTGCATCAAATCAGCAAAGATGAGTCCATTGATCCATTACAGAAAATTCGGCTGATGGTGGACACTGTTTTCGATGTCTTTACCGTTGATTCCAATTTAGGCTTTGTGGTGATTAAAGAGCACAATGAATTACGGAAAAAGGGGATTGATGCCTCAAAAGACGAATATCTGCATCTGGTAAAAAGTTTTTGCCGGGTTTATGAACAGGGAGCAAGCCAGGGCTTCTTTAATCCCTCTGTAAAATGCGAAACCTATTTTCATTTCGTTTTTGGTGGTTTGTATCACATCATTCACCGCTGGGCTTACGATCCACCGGCTATCGATCTGGATGAAGCCCGTGAGCAGATCAAACACTACCTGCAGCAATCCTTGCTCAGTGGCTAACTCTTCTGGGTTAAGTCTTTAACCAGACCGGCATATTTCCGTTCGATCTTAAAACCAAAGCGGTAAAAGTATTCCGGTCGGAAGAAGCCGGTAGTTACCGATTTAAAACCAGCATCCCGCATGCGGTTAAAAAACTCCATCATTAACCCTTCGCTGATGCCTTTTCTGCGATATTTGGAAGTAACCACGATTTTTTCCATGTGTACGGTTTCCGGATTAACCAGGGAATAAAACAGACCGCCAATCACATAGCCCCGTTCCGAAACAGCAATCAAAAAGCGATGTTCCGGTTTAAAGACCACCGGTAAATTAGCCTCCAGAAAAATATTGTGCAGGCGGGCAATCTCCTTGGGCGACATGGGCTTACGCACATGAAAACGCCGACCATCGTAATCTTCCATGATGACCACCACATCACTCTGCTGCAGACCGCTGGGCGCAGCGCTTAGCCAACCGGCCGAATCTTCCGGTTGCAGGTGCGGGTAACCCAGGCGACTTAAAAAGAACTCTTCCTTTTCCGAAAGAGCAAACTGATTCCGGATTTCTGAAAATAATTTCAGCCGATCTTCATGAGCGATTGGTTGTCTGGCTGCCTGTTTAATGATGCTTTTCAGCTTTTGACAAACTTCCGGTGTGGAATCCTTAAAAACAGTCTCCAGATAGAAACGAATTCGGATCTCAGGGTAGCGCTGTTCGAATTGAGAAAGCTGGTAGGTTTCGTAAAGCTCGTTTAAAGTAAAAAGTTGAGCCGAAAAATCGGCATCGGGATTCAAGTTGATCCAGCGCTTGAACCTTTGAATGGCAAAGTACAAATTGCGTGGAATAAAACCGTCCTGTTCTACCTGTTTAAGAAAGGCTTTTAAAGCTTTGCCTGCTTCTTTTGCCAAAGAAGGTCCTGGTGATTTGGCCAATTGCCTCAATTGTTCCAGTCCTTTTTGTTCGCCTTCAGCATCCAGGATGCCACTGAAAATGTAGTACCAGATTTGATCATCCTTAAGGAAAGGAAAGGCCTTAAACTGTGGTTCCACAAATTGATTGTAAAAATCAGAGATTAAGGCGTCCAGGCCTACTGACTTTTTCCGGTTTCTGATGGAAAAAATACGTACACCGGTCAAATAATCATGGGGAGGAATCATGATATTCGAAGCGCTTTTGTCTTCGATTTCCAGCTGGTAACCCGTTCGTCGCCAGAAGCTGACATGAGCCGAAATGCCGGTCCAGACGAAATGAGGCCACAGCATTTTTAACCGTTCTTTGGACTCGTCGTCACTGCGGCGCATCAGTTTGGTAATGTAAAGCTGCAGTGAATCTCCGGGAATGTACTCCTCGGTCCAAAGATTGAACTCCCGCCAGAAACCGCCAAATTCTTCGACCAGCCGAATGCCACGGGCCGGTGCTCCGGCGTGAATTAACCAGTTCATTTCTTCCCTGACGGCCTCGGTAGGTTGGTTGCGTTCCAGATTAATCACAAAATCAGCACCACCCTGAAAACGCGTTTGCACCGAAACCCGGTACACACTGTGCCCCGGCTCCTGAAACAGGGTGCTGATCCACACACCGCCTGGAGGGATGTCGTACAAACCGGCTAAAATGCCATCGCCCAACAGAAACAAAGCTTCGCGAATGATGGGCCGTTCGGCAATGGCCTTCATTAAAAATGCTTTGTCTGAAGCAGGGATGTCTTCTTCAAAAATGACCACGTCGTTCCAGCGGTATTCTTCTCCCGTTTCCACATCGATGGAAATTTTTTGATTTTCTCCAATCCATTGCCGGAACCCAGCCAGCAATTTGCTCCGAACCTCTGAAGCAATTTGTGCCAGTTCAGGTAAATCTTTACGCAGCTGATACCTTACAATCCACTGCCGAATCTGCTTGTAATACATGGGGTGCAGAACACCAATATGCCCCAGCAAATTCAATAAGGGCGGTACCGGGGTTTCACCAATTCGGTCAGCCGGGGAGAGACGACTAATCTCGTCTTTAATGAGGCGATGAATTCCCTGTAATACTTCAAGATCAACATCTACATTTTCCGCTACCTGAATGACGAATTCATCATCCAAAAAACGGAAATTGTACTGCAAATATTGATTTAAATATTCCTGAAAAGCAAAGCCTTTAAACAAGCTCAGGCCCAGAAAGAACAATTTTTGCATGGATGGAATGGACCAGACGTAACGCGGGCAGGCCACAATTTGTTTTAACAGAGCGTAAAATTGTTGTTGAGGATCATCTAAAATCTTCTGCAGATATTCAAGACCGGTTTGCAGAGCCTGTTCATCTTGGCTTTGCAGATGCAATAAAGCCAGATGAATACCCCACAGGCTTTTCTCTTCCGCTTCCCGTACTTTCCGAAATTGCTGGCGCTCCTCGTCCGTCAGATCTACCGTGTGGTAAAATCGAACAATCTGCAACCGCTCATTAAAATTGTCCAGGCGGTACCAGTGAAAAATCTGATCTCCGGTAAATTCAATAACCATCCGATTGCCCAGCCAGTAAAGCGGGTTGGAAAAGACCATTTGCATGTCAATCAGGTTCCCCTCAAATCGGTAAACATAGTCACCGATCTGAAGCAGATTGTCCTCAATTCTTTGTAAAGGTAAAAAGCGGTTGTGTTTGGAAACGACAATGCCCTGGTCATTTAACTGCAAGTCTTTAATCAGATAGCCTTTTTCGCGTAAAAACCAGTTGGGAATTTGCAGCGTAAGATCCTGCCAGTTAAAATCGACAAAGCTGCGTTCGTACATGCCTTCGATCAATGAATGAAAGTTCTTTTCGATGACCCGACGTTTAAAGGTACCTTTGGGGGTCAGCTCACCGTGTTCGGCCGAAAAAGGCCGGTCAATCAGACGGAAATCCACAATGCGTTCGAACGGTGCCAAAAAGTTGTTAACCGTGACGACCAGCGAAGAAAAGAAATCGTGCAGTTCATTCTCGTCCATCTGTTTCAGTGGATTGTCTTCACCTTCCAGGTTTGGGTAGATCAGCACCGTGTTAAAGGGGCGATTGTCACCTACCAAAAAGACCTGCTTGACGAACTCTGAATCGTAAAAAAAGTTTTCAATCCGTTGAGGCGCAATGGTCTCACCACGTACATTTTTGTAAATCTCTTTTTTACGATCAATAATCTCAAAGTAGCCATTGGGCAATTGACGCATGACGTCCCCGGTCGGAAACCAGCCATCAATAAACGGCTGTTGCCGGTGACCGTAATAACCAATCATCACGTATGGGCCGCGGATTAAGAGCTCACCGTCATCGGCCAATTTGGCTTCAATGCCAGGTAAGGGTTTACCCAGCGCATTTTCAACATAGTTTCCAGGTTCGGTCATGGTGATGCCGCCGGTAGCTTCAGTCATGCCAAAACCGCTTAAAAGTTCTACGCCGTAACGCTGAAAAAATCGAAACACGGTGGGGTCCAGATAACCAGCGGCAGAAAGTCCCCAGCGCAATTCACCGCCGGTCACTTGCTTAACCATGTTGGAAATCTTTTGTTCGTCGTCCAGTTCCACATCAACACGCTGTGCAATGTACTCATACAATTGCTGCCATTTTTTGGGGATGCTGATAAACACCGTGGGCTTCACCAGCTGCATGTTGCGCACCAGAGTCTCGATGGCCGGATTTTCCATGAAATAGTACTCGGCCGTCCAGAAAATCGAACCCATCATTTCCAGGTAACGACCAAATGTGTGGAACAGAGGCAGGTAAGATAAAAAGCGGTCCTGCGGACCAATTTCGGGCAGGGCCATGGCCCTGCAAAAACGCTTGTAAATAATGTTTAAATGTGAAAACATGATACCTTTTGGCTCGCCGGTAGTACCCGAAGTGTACATGACCGTTGCCAGATCGGAAGTGGTAAAATTTTCCTGCTGGGCAATGAGCCGTTCATCCGTAATGCGCAGGCCCAGTTGAACCAGCTGGGTCTGAGACAGCACACGCTTCTCGGAAGGTTGCTCTTTAATCATGACAATGTGTTCCAGCTGGTTTAATTCCTTACGCACCTGATTGACAATATTCAGTTGTTTTTGCCCGGAGACCAGTAATACTTTGGCACCGGTTTGATTCAGAATAAAAGCCACCTGGCTGGCCACCGAATTGGCCGGAATCATGACGTTTACCAATCCGCTGGAAAGACAGGCCAGATCCAGCAAAGCCATTTCCAGACTATTCTCCATGAAAAAGGCAATTTGTGGTTTATTGGCTACCGGCTGACCGGTTAAGGCCATTAACCCGCGGGCATATTGCCACAGACGTTCTTTAATGCTGGCAAAAGAATAGCGGAATACTTTGTCACCGCTGATCAGTCCGAAAATCGTTTTGTCTCCATAAAATTTGAAGCGCTGGCGTAACAACGGTGCCAGCGTGAAATTGCTTTTTTCAATTAATTTAAGAATTAATTCTTCCCATGGTTTGGTCTCTGTGATGCGTTTTAGAAATCCGGGTTGACGGAAAAGTTCTAAATAGAGGTGAATGATTTGTTTGGCTTCATTAAACAGATCGGAATTGCTTTGCAGTAATTGCTGACCTAACGTAAAAAAGAGTTTTTCATTCAAATGGCTGACAAAGGTGTCTACCAGGCCGGTTTTGAAAATGATCTCAAACAATTCTGTCAGTTCGATCAGGATTTCCCTGATCTCAAAGGCGTTGGATTTGTTTAATGTTGCAAGCAGTTGGTCAAATTGTTGCATCAGCTCGGGCCACTCCTTTGGGCTGATGGCCATTTCGCCGGCTGAGAAAGTTTGTTTGAGTTTTGATATCTGGCTGATATTTTGTTCGATCATTATGGTTACCTGTACGTTTGACATTGATTTACAAAAATAGTGAATTTTGGCTGCAGGACAAAATGATTAATTGCACAAGTCTGGTGGCGT
>CAYNLJ010000135.1:0-740 GCA_964398005.1 uncultured Caldithrix sp.
AACTTGGATGTCCAACCTGCAATTGCACAAAAGGTAAGTCTGCCAATCGGGCAATCATGGATTTGATGATCATGAACAGGAGGTGGATGAGCCAACCCAAACCTGTAAGAACAGACAATTTGAAAAAACCAAGCAGTACCAGGATTAAAGACAGGGTAACAATCATGCCCATCAGTGGAATAATAATCAAATTAATGAAAACCGCGCCGGTCTGAATGGTTCCGTAGTACCACCAGGTAAGTGGCAAGGTGGCCAGAACAGCGGCCAAGGAAACAAGTAAAGGTTGAATGATCCACTGGTTAAGTTTTTTTAAGACGATCTTTTGTGGTTTCCAGAGAAATAATTGTCTGAGATGCGGGTAGCCAAACAAAATGCCACCCACAGCTGCAAAGGAGAATTGAAAACCGGGTTGAAAGAGTTGGTCGGGGTCGAACAGAAGAATGAGAAAAGCAGCAAGTCCAAGGATGTTCAGTCCGGAAGCTCTGTGCCCTATTTCCTTAAGTCCGAAGTACAAAATGGTCATCAAGGTTGCCCTTACAACCGGTGCCTTAAAATTGACCAGGGCTACGAAAAGCCCCAGGAACAGAAAGGCCAGTAAATATTTTTGCCGGTAAGTGACCGGAAAGAGTCCAAAAAGCAAAACAAAAACCATTAAAACAAATCCTACATGTAGTCCGGAAATAGCAAGTACGTGAGCAATTCCGGTTGTCTGAAACTGTTGGTAAAACTGGCGGTCTAAA
>CAYNLJ010000135.1:750-5999 GCA_964398005.1 uncultured Caldithrix sp.
GGGAATTGCCTTCATTTTCTGGTAAAATCTGCACCTGATCGGCGTTGATCTTTGCCCGAAAAAAGATGCTTTGAAAGTTCAAATAGCGCCGGTAGTTGAAGTCACCAGGATTGGCAGGCAAGGGTGGTAGTTCCAGCTTTGTGTTGATGACAACTTCTTGTCCGTACTTTAATTGAAAACCAGGTTCTTTTTGGTAAAGTAGAATCTTACCGCGCGCCGCCTCCCAGAGTGAATCCAGCAGAATAGCCTGGCATGCAAAATGATAACGATGACGCCCGTCTTTACGATATTCGGCCTGAGAAATCCAGCCTTTGATGGCTGACGCTTTTGGCCAGTCCCTTAGCAAAAGATGATCTTTGGGGAAAAAGGCAAAATGATTTAAACCAATATTTAATCCGGCAATCGTTATTGTTAGTAATGCCAGCGGATAAAAGAACTTGTTCAGGAAGAAGTAGGCAAAAATCATAAGGACCACACAGAGAATGAGCGCCAGCCGAATAATAAAAGGTGAAAGCATTTGCAAAAAATGGTAAGCCACAATCAGCCCCAGTGAAAAACAGAGCGCTGTAACCAAAGCATGGTGACGGTTAATAAAACTCATGTTTGTCGAAACCGACTTGATTTGAAATTCGAAACTCGAAAATGAAATCGGAAAGACGAAGAATCTACTTCCTGCTTTAGCGTCATTTCCCTTTTAGAAGGAATGCCTTATCTTTTGTTCCCCACCCTGGGAAAAGAAAGATCCTAAAATCATTTTGCAGAGCCATATTTCTTATGACTGACACATTCATCGCCCATATTTCATTTTAGGAGCGATTATCTACATCACCGATGATCTTTAATCCATTTCTTTTACTTGATTCACAAATAAATAGTTAAAAAATCATTGGCAATAATAACTTCGCCATCAAATTGCCGGGCAATCCTTTGCTTCAAATCTGGAGAGTCATTCTGCGGATAAATATGAGAAATAAGCACACGTTGTAAATTGGCTTTATTGGCAAACATGGCAACCTCGGTTGGCGTCATATGTCCGCTGACTTTTAAGTGATCCGGCAGGGAACACTCAAGAATGGCCAGATCAACATTCTGTGCCAGGTAAATAATATCTTCCTGGTAATCGGTGTCGCTGCTGTAAAAAATAGTTCTGCCGTTACTTACACGAAGAGAAAGACTTTCCATAGTATGGCGGTTTGCTTCTGCCGTGATCTGCCAATTCCCAATGCTAACCGATTGTTTGTTAAAGGGAAGGAGTTCAGGTAAAGCGTTTTTCAGCCAGGCTCCCTGCCATTGTAGGTGGCTGCTGAACCATTCCTTTAAATTGTGAGGACCAAAAATGGTCAGCGATTGATTAGCGGTTTCCTGCAATAGAAAACGGTTCATTAAAAAGGCAAACAGGTCGGAACAATGGTCTAAATGAAAGTGGCTGATGGCTACGTATTTAATTTTCAATAAATCTATTTGCAATAATTTTAATTGGCGAATAACGCCCGGCCCCATATCGATTAATAAGAAGTCGTCATTTCTTTCCAATAAATAACCGGCAGGATTTCTCGAGGGAGGCGAAACCATGGTTCCGGAACCTAAAACAGTTAATTTCATGTTTCCCCTTTAATTTTTAATAAATTTTTAGTATCTTGAATAAGGAAAGGGTAAATTTAAGGGAAAGGGTCCATCATGCGTTCCTCTAAGGTTTTAATCATTTTCTTCGCACTCAGCAGCCTGATACTTTTCAGCCAATGTGGCAAGAGTCCGGAAGCCGAAGGAGACGATGCCTATGCCAAGGGTAAATACAATCAGGCTTTAACCCACTACCTGAAAGTTAAAAAAGAACAGCCGGACAATGCAAAAATTAATGAAAAAATTGCCTTAACCTACATGCAACGCGGTCTGGTGCTTTACAAGCTTCGCAAAAATATTGATGCCTTTCAATTAAACTATGAAAAGAGTCAGGAATTTTTACCTGACACGCTTAGTGAAAATTTCAAAAAGGAGTACAGTAAGCTGCTTTACGAATTAGCTTTAGCTTATCATAATGCCGTTCCCAAAAATGATATCCAAAAAGAAAAATATTTTACCTTAACATTGGATTACCTGCAAAAAGCACTGGAGTATGATCCCGCCAACACGCAGGCCGATTCCAAATTGAATGAAATTAAAATTGCCAATTACCAGAAATATTTTGACAAAGGTAAAGATTTTTATTTACAAGCCAGGAAAAATAAAAGAAATCCTACCCTTTATCTCAGCGCCGAAGCCTATTTACTGCAGGCCATCCGCTTGAACCCGGAGAGTGAAGAGGCGCAGAAACTATTGAAAAAAGTTCGCCAAAAATCCATGGCGATTCTGGATATCAGCGAAGAATTGCCGCTGGCTCTGGCCATTACCGGTCAAAAGTGGATATCCGGCAACTTAGCGCTTTCGGTAACGGTTTTTAACAACACCGTTGATCCATACACCGTTGATCCGCAACGCTTTACTCTTTACGACAAGACCGGCAAAACATACAAATTTGCTTCAGAACCTACGGCTGAATTCAGTAAGGGGCTGGTTGAACCGACAGCCATTGACGCTAAAAAAGATGGCAATTTCGTGCTGGCTTTTCAGGTTCCCAAAGGTCTGGCGCTTGACAAACTGATTTACGAAACCGAAGATGGCTACACCATTGGTAAGTACTTCCCGTAAAATTGGTTGAATGGTTAACCAGGTTAAATAGTATAAGAGTATAAGAGTATAAGAGTTTAAGAGTTGTTGCAGGCCCGTAACTCAAGCTTCAGCTTGAGCCCTACATATTAGCAACTAATCCATCAATCCGGTAGGCGCAGGCTTAGAAAAGTTAAGAGTTCAGAGTATAAGAGTTTAAGAGTTGTTGCAGGCCCGTAACGCAAGCTTCAGCTTGCGCATTGCACCCTGGGAGGTACCAACACTATCGGTAGGCGCAGGCTTTATGCCTGCGCTTGAACACTTGGCGATCAACTCTCCGGAATCGAATTAACCTACAGATTTAAAAAATTAAGAGTTGAAGAGTTAAGGGGGTAAGCGGTTAAGGTACACCGTAACTCAAGCTTCAGCTTGAACTCTTTACGACAATTGGTGTGAACCGTTTTTTACATAAAATTTCAACGTTCTAACCCAAATAAAGTACCGATTTTCTGGCTTTAAATAGATTTTCCCTAAAATCCCAATATTTTCTTGAATCTTAATAAATTTATCTTAAATTTGGTGTACTTGAGTACAATAAACTTTTCGATTCCATGAGAAATATTTTTGTAACCTGTAAAGTCCCCGGTTCTTATTTTGCTTTTTGGGATGAGATTCAAAAACATCTCCAGGATGGTCGTCTAAAGGCGCTGGTGTTAGTGCCGGTTAATCGGGCTGTGCGGCGGTTTAAAAATCGACTGGTCAACATGGCTCCCAATCAGGCTTTAATCGATCCACCCGTGTTTACTTTTAACCAGCTTTTACTGCACATTTACAAAGCCTTGCCGCAGGCCAAACGGTTAATCCCGACCGACACCCTGTTAATTCTGGTGCAGGAAATTCTGGAAAACCAGGCGGACGATTTTCAATACCTGACGCGTGGCCATGAAGTCAAAAGCGGTCTGGTACGACGTGTCTGGGAAACCACCACTGAACTGCGCAGCTTCGGCTTTTCCAGTTCAGAACTGGTCCGCAAACAAAGCGAAATTCCGGACATGGAGCCGGAGAAATTTGAAGATTTTACCCGCTTGCTTTCCCTGCTTGAAGAAAAATTGGGGGCGGAGTTCATTGACGAGCCCTTTGCCCGCGCACTGGCGGCGCAGCAGGTAACGGAAGAACAGTTCCGCGAGCTGTTCCCTGAGGTGCAGGCGGTTTACGTCAGCGGTTACGGGTTGTTCAGTCCGCCCATGCTGGATTTTATTAAACGGGTCAGCGACTGGCTGCCAGTGCATGTACAACTGGATTATCTGCAGGCTAATCCGGAGCTGTTCGGTCACACTCTGCAGGCACTGGAAAGGTTCAAACTGCTGGATGCGCACATTGAACACAAAGCGACGCCTTCCTTTTTGGCCCGATTCCTGTTTAACCGGCAAAGCCATCCAGAAAAAGCTGATTTGCAGCAACGCATTCACTCGGTGGCCCTTGCCAACCGTGAACAGGAAGTAGCCTTTATTGCAGGAAAAGTACGCCAGTTAAACGCACAGGGCGTTCCACTGCACAAAATTGCGGTTACCTTCAGCCATCTGGAAAAATACGCGCGCACCATTCGCCAGGTGTTTGAAGATTTTGGCATTCCCTACAACCTGTCCACCGGTTTTGAACTGCTTCAATCGCCACTCATTGCCACCTTTCTGGAATTGATTAAAATTATTGAAGAAAATTTTCCGACCGCTGCCACCTTTGCCTTTTTGCAGAATCAATTCGTCAGCGGGACAGAAGATCTTGATCTAAACCTGCTGAAACAACTAACCGTAAAGGCGCGCATTCAACATTTAAATGAAAAAGGTTTGCGTTCGCTGGATCAGTTCATTGCGCTGCTAAAGGAAGATGAAGACAGTCCGGAACTGGACGAAGAACAGGTCAAAAAACAGATTGCCGCCCTGCTCAAGGTTTTACAGCCTTTGTTTACCTTTCCGGAAGAGGCCGCTGCCAGTCAATTCAGAAACAGCTATTTGGAACTCTGCGAACACCTGGGCTTGTTGCGCTGGTACACGCGGCAAAGCGAACATCTGACGGAGCGGCAGAAGGAACACAACTTCCGTGCCTACAATCGATTTGTGAAGGTTTTTGAACGCAGCATCTGGAGCTTAAATCTGCTTTACGGCCAGCAACCCATAAAACGGCGTCGTTTGCTGGAAAGCCTGCAGCGAGCCTTGCTGACGGCAACCTACAATTTGACGGAGTGGCCGGACTTCGGCGTGCAGATTTTACCCCGCCTGGAAGTGCTGGCGCTGGATTTTGAAGTGCTGTTCATTGGCGGACTGGTGGATGGCGATTTCCCGCGGGCATCGGTAAAGGACATCTTTTTTAATGACCATCTGCGTTCCGAACTGGGCCTGACCGCCAGTGAGGAATTGCTGGAACAGGACCGATTTCTGTTCTTCCAGTTGCTGGAAAGCGGCGCGCAGAAAGTCTATTTAACCTTTCCCCAATTTCAGGATGAGGAAGCGCTGGTGCCGTCTTCTTTTCTGGCAGATTTAAAAGATGTGGCCAGCATCGGAGAAGAAACGCCAAAGGAAGATGACCCGTTGTTCGAAAACCGGCAAAAA
>CAYNLJ010000136.1:0-4128 GCA_964398005.1 uncultured Caldithrix sp.
ATCATGGTAATGGGAGCGGAAAAAGGTCTGCGACTGGTGAATACTCTGAAAAATGTCGAGGTCTTAATGTTATTGCGTGATACAAATGGTATATTCCGCAAGATTGAATCAGACAATTTAAACAAATATTTGAAATTGCCTGATTGAATTTAAAGCAGAAATGCGACCTTTGGCATTGTAGTCCATTAAAAATTCCAAAAATTTTAAATTTTCGAATATTTCAGGGACTTTCAAATTTTATTAATCGTGGTGATTAAAGCCCAATTTAAATCGAATTAATAATCGATTTAATCTTTCTGTTTTGTCTCAAGCTACACATTTTAGCGAATAAGTTAATTCAAATAAAATTGGTTTTGTATTTTATTCTTAACTCAATCTGAAAATGCAATTACTCCTGTTTTTTTATTGATGAATTCGCAGTTTGAATCTTATGAGGTTGCCGGATCGGCATGCGCTGCCTTCAAAATCAAATGTAAAAATGGATTATCTATGTTTCAGATGCATAATAATGATCGTTTTACGGCATACTGAGATAAATAAAAGAATCGTACGGTTTACAAATTAAGAGTCAGCCAGATTTCCCTTAATTGTTTTCGCTAAAAAGTTTTAAAATCGGCAAGTTTCTCGTTTAATCGGGTAATTCTATTTTTGTTTTTCATGAATGTGAAAAATATTTCATAATGTTGAAAAAATGCTAATTTTTTGTGCAAACGATTGATTACTGCATTATATTTTAGACGTACATCAGTATATATGAATTGTTTAACAAAGTAGGAGGCGTGTTATGAAGTCCCGTTTTATTTTCAATTTACTCTTTTTACTGTTAATGGCTTCATTGTTGATGGGGCAGAGTGTGGTGGTTAGCCCTTATGGTGTGTCCCCGCGCGACGCCGGCCTGGATGAGGCTGATATTTTTGATGTGGCCTACAATGGCTTGCTAAATGTCGGCGTCGAGACCAAAATGTACTTTAAGGGCATGCGCACAGATGCTGACCTCGTTTCACCAGCCTGGATGGTTATCATGAAGCCGGATGGTTCGGTGGCAGACATTACCGAGACTATGGACATGGATGCGCAAACTCAGGTAGCTGCCTTTAAGCCGGATGTAGTTGGCATTTACAAAATTGAGTTCTCCGATGGCGATTTAAAAGACACGCTGACGGTACACGCTGGAACTTACATGGGCATTGAAGACGGTAAATGCGGCGTTTGCCACAGCGGTAAAAAGGCCGAGTGGGAAGAAACCGGCCATTATGAGATTTTTGAAGAAGGTATGAAGGGGACTTTAAGTGACCATTATTCCGGCTATTGCATCAAATGTCATACCACCGGCTATGACGCCATGGCCAACAATGATGGATTTGATGACCGTACCCAGTACGTGGATATGTTCGGTAAAGACACCACCTTTGTCTTTCCGGACTCCGCTGCTTTGGTAGATTACTATGGTTCGCCGGATGGCCATCTGTATCCCGGAGTGTGGGATTCACTGTTTGTTTTCTACCCAAACAGCATGAAAATGGCCCGCATCCAGTGCGAAAGCTGCCACGGTCCTGGCAATGACCATTTTGGTGTTGTCGATGATAACAAAATGGTTGCAGTAATGAGTTCCGATAATTGTGCATTATGTCATGATGCGGGTACGCATCACGTTTATCCGGAACAATGGGACAATTCTCCCCACGCTTCCGTACCAAATTATCCTGCGGGTTTGAGAACTTCCTGTCGTGGTTGCCATAATGGAGCACAATTTGTACAATATGTAAATGGTGAAGAAATCACTGTTCAGCCCTATGTTCCTATTACCTGTGCTACCTGCCATGATCCTCATAGCAAGGAAAACGAACATCAGGTACGTACGGTAAGAGCGACACTTTCCAACGGGATGGAAGTCGCCGAAGGCGGGCTTGGTAAACTCTGTATGAATTGCCACCAGAGTCGTCGCGAAGCCAATTCTTACACCGATGCGCCTCATTCTCATTATGGACCTCATTATGCTCCCCAGGCAGATATGATTTTAGGTGTTAATGCTGTCACCTTTGGCAAAAAATTGCCCTCTTCACCTCATGCTCAGGCTGTGGAAGATGGATGCGTAAGCTGTCATATGTCGCCGGGTCATACCGATGAATCGGGCAATGTGGTCCTGGTAGGTTCACACACCTTCCGTGTAACCGATTTGGATGGCAATGACAATGTTAAAATTTGTCAGGATTGCCATGGTGATGTTGGCAGCTCCTTTGCAGAAAAGAAATTTTACATGAATGGAAATGCTGATCATGATGGTGACGGAGTAGAAGAAGGATTGCAGGATGAAATAAAAGGTTTAATGGAAAAATTAGCTGCTATGCTGCCGCACGCAGATACAGTTGAAGCCTATGATCCTCATGACGATGTTGATGATACCTGGACTAAGACCGAATTGAAAGCCGCTTATAATTACGAAATGGTTTATTATGATGGTAGCTACGGTATTCACAACCCGGCCTTTACCGTTTCCCTGTTAAAAGTTAGTATTCAGGCCCTGGAAAATAGTGTGGTAGATGGTCAAATCGTTGCCATAGATGATGTACCCAATGATCAAGGTAAACAGGTTAAAGTTATCTGGAATAAATTCGCCGACGATGGAGTGGCTGCTGATCCGGTTAAAATGTACAAAATTTTGAGACAGGATGAAGGTTACGATGTCTGGACGACTGTAGGTGAAGTTACCGCAGACGGCAGCCCGCGTTATGCTCTGGTTGTACCTACTCTGTACGATTCCACTGCCGATGGCCTGGTTTTGACGACATTCAAAGTACGCGCTATCTCTGAGACCGGTAATGTGGTCGATTCGGATCCGGCTGAAGGTTATTCCATTGATAATTTAGTACCTCATGCTCCGTCGAACGTAGCTGCTTTAGTAGCTGGCGGAGATGTGGAACTGAGCTGGGAAGCTCCGGCTGATCCGGATGTGAATTACTATCGTGTATTCCGTTCAACCACACCCAACTTCGAAATCAGCGATGACAATGTTATCGGTACGACTACCGATCTAACTTTTGTCGATTCTAAAACCGGCAATGGCGATTTCTACTACAAAGTCCAGGCCGTTGACTTTTCCGGTAACCTGGGCGAACCTTCTCAGGAAGTGGAAGTTAAGATCACAGCCATTGAAGACATGAACAATGTGCCTCTGGAATACGCTTTGAATCAGAACTATCCGAATCCGTTCAACCCGACAACGACTATCAGCTTCTCTCTGAAGGCAGCCGGCAAAGCTACCATCTCCATTTACAATACGCTGGGTCAGGAAATGGATGTTATTCTGGATAAAGAGTTGAGTGCGGGTACATTCAGCGTTACTTTTAATGGTGAAAATCTGGCTTCCGGAATTTATTTCTACCGCCTGACGGTTAAGGATGCTCAAAGCGGATCCATTGTTTTCCAGAAGATGAACAAAATGATTTTGATGAAATAGTACACCTCCTCAAACAGCTAAAACGGGAGTCCTTTGGACTCCCGTTTTTTATTTCTATGGATGATTTATTCTGAATAGAAATCTTAATAATTGAAGATGTGAAGGGGCAAAAACTGCTTTTAGATTTAAGGCGCAACCTGCAATTGTTGGCTCATTTTGGCTTTGCAATCCGGGCAAATGGTGTGGCTGACATGATCATCATTTTTGCTCGAATGGTTCTCAATCCAGTAGAAATTGAAATCCGGCCCCAGAATTCGTTGTTTCTTGCACCAGGCACAGACTACGATTAAAACTTGTGGTTTACTCTTTGTTTGATTTGCAACTGCATCCAACATTTCAATCTTTCCTTTCTATTATTCTTTTTAAGAAAAGATTACAACTTTTGTGCCAATTTGGAAAAGCTTGTTTTTTAGGTTGTTTGCTTGTTTTATTCTTTTTTAAGATGGTCATAATTTCCTCTTACTGGGAAAATTTTAACACCTTTTAATGCATAAGTCGTACAGTTTTTGATCAATTTAAATTATTGTACAAATTATTAACATTAAACCGATTTGTTTTTATTAATCTTAATTTTTATTTTCAATTGCAGACGTTTAAGCAGGAAGATTGAATGGATTTTAATCATCTGGTGAATATTTATGGTTTGTACCTGACTTCGATCATTGTAGGGG
>CAYNLJ010000136.1:4138-5973 GCA_964398005.1 uncultured Caldithrix sp.
TTGTAGGGGTTAGCAGTGCACTGGTACCTGTGATAAATATTGAAGCATATCTACTTTTGCTTGGCTTCTTGATTAAGGATTCCAGGCTTTACTTATTACTTATTTTGCTTACCTTAGCGCATCTGTCTGGCAAATTGGTGCTTTATCTCATTGGAAGAGGAAGTTTAAAACTAAATTTATTTGATTTGGAAAAACGGATCGAACGGGCTAAGGCAAAATACAAAATGGTGCGCATTGGTTCACTGTGGACCCTGTGGGTCAGCGCCCTGGTAGGTTTACCACCTTTTTATGTGGTTACTATTTTAGCAGGCACGATGAAGATCAAAACCTGGCAATTTTTTAGTATTGGTTTCATGGGACGTCTTCTGCGTTTCTCGATATTACTGTTTTTGCCACAAATAGTCGCCGGAATTTTAAAATGAATGTTAAGCTTTTGATTGATTCAGAAGAATTTGTTGAAGCATTGCGAGGTGATCTCAAAAGAGCCAGAAAATCCGTTTACCTGCAGACACTTTCGTTTGAAGGGGATGCTACCGGCCAAAGTGTTGCTCAATGGCTGTTAAACAGTCCTGCAAACGATCTGAAAATTATTGTGGATTTTTTTACCCGATTTAAATTAAGTGATCATTTACTCTGGTGGCCCTGGAACCGCTTTAATCCCTCCTTAAGAAAAGAAATGAAAGCAACCCTGGAAATGTTTGATCAATTGAAGGAACGTAGGGCACAATTGAAAATCATCAGAGATGAAAGATCGTGGTTTCACAGCTATTTTGCCACCAATCATAAAAAGACTATTTTAATTGATGACCATATCTGCTATCTTGGAGGCATTAATCTTTGTGACCACAATTTTTTCTGGCATGATTTAATGCTGCGTTTTGAGAATGAAAAAATTACGGAATTTTTTAAGCAGGATTTTTTAAACACCTTTGCTGACAGGGCCAAAGCCGAGTTCCTTGAGGTGGATGGTTACCGATTTTATTTGTTTGATGGTAAAAATAATGAACAACAATTTACGCACATCTTTTCCCTGATGAAGGCAGCGCAAAAATCCATCCACGTCATTAGTCCCTACCTTTCCTGGCCCTTTACAGATATTTTAAGAGAACTTAGTCTGAAGGGGATTGAAGTCACAGTTCTTACCCCGCAGGCCAATAATTACCCGCTTTTACGACGTTTTATTTCCAGCCAGTTTAATGATTCGGGTATTAAACTCAGATATTATTTGCCAAAAATGTCTCACATGAAAGCCATGCTGATTGATGAACGTGTTTTGATAGCAGGATCGTCAAATTTTGATTTGCTAAGTTACCGAATGCTTAAAGAAATTATCGTGGTAATTGAAGACTCCGATCTGGTGGAACAGTTCAAAAACAGAGTGTTACGGATCGATTTACCGCAGTCGCAATTAGCCAGATTTCATGGTGGCCGTCGCTTTTTTCGTACACTTGAAAAAGGGCTCGATCAACTTTGTGTGCACTTTAATCAACGGGGTAGTATTAATAAAGCGGACCGTTTAGCAGAAAAATGACACCGCCTGGAAGGAAAGTTCAAAAAGTAATTTATTTTCGAAGACAGGTGAATTTAACAAAATTTTACCCTCAGATTCCCTTACACCTAACTTGATTTAACTGCCTGACAACCTGTTTCCACCTACCAGTTGATAAAAAATGGCGGAATTAACAGTAAACAGCTTAGTACAATAAAAATAATTTCTAAAGGCAGAATCCATTTTAACCACTTATCATAAGGGATGCCGGCCAGGCTTAGAATACCCATTGTTACAGCGGAAGTGGGAATAATTAAATTGCTGAATCCATCTCCAAACTGGAAGG
>CAYNLJ010000137.1:0-5953 GCA_964398005.1 uncultured Caldithrix sp.
GATATCAAGAAGGGCAATTTGAAAATCGAGTTGTACGATCTGGAAAAAGATCCCAGAGAATTAAACGATGTTTCAGAGGAATTCCCACAAATTGTACAAAAAATTGAAGCAATCATGAAAAAAGAACATCAGATGGCTGAAAATCCGGCCTTTCGCCTGGCAACTCTTGATTCGCTGTCTTAATCCAAAGCACTAAATGCTTAAAGATTATTTTTCAAAGATTCCATTAAAACCAAATCAAATGGTTCTAATGGATGGATCAAATAAAAAAGCCCTTCCTCATCTTTTCAGTGGGGAAGGGCTGAATTTTTAAAGAACCGCTTTAAAATCAGGCTTCGGCAATAACCTCTGCTTCTACCTCCGGCACGGGCTTTTTAAAGCGGGCGAACACATTTTCTAAAGCATCGCTAAAAATGTAATAGAGCGTAGGAACTACAATCAAAGTCAGGGCAGTAGAGAAAAGCAAACCAAAAATCACCGCGACGCCCATGTTGCCCCACCATTGAGAACTCTCGGCTCCAAATTCAATGAAGTTTTTGAAGTTCAGTTTAAACAATCCGATAAAATTGATGTTAATGCCGGCCGTTAAAGGGATCAATCCAAGAATAGTGGTTACGGCTGTTAAAATGACCGGTCTTAAACGTGTTTTGCCGCCCTGAATAATGGCTTCTGTTTTAGCTAATCCACGGCTGCGCAACTTTTGAATGTAATCGATCAAAACGATGGCATTATTGACCACCACACCGGCCAGCGAAATGATGCCAATGCCGGTCATGACGATGCCAAAGGGTTTAAAGGTCACCAACAGGCCGAAAAACACACCAAAAAAGGAAAGCAAAACCGAAATCATGATGACCATCGGCAGAGTGACTGAATTGAACTGTGCTACCAGGACAAAGAGAATCAGCATGAGGGCAATCAAAAAGGCATTGGTCAAGAATTGGGATGATTCCTTCTGATCCTGATCCTGTCCTGCGTATTGTAAATTGTAACCGGCAGGTAAGGTAAAACCGGCCAGTCTTGTTTTTACATCATTTAACACCTCTGCCGATGAACGGCCCAAAGCATCACCGGTAACGGTAACGACACGATCGCGTTCCACATGGTTGATTTTACTGAGACCGGCCGTTAATGAGATGTCGGCCACATTGGCCAAAGGAATATTGGCGCCTTCGTGATGGAAAGTCAAATTGAGTAAATCGTTGTAATTTTGCCTAAAATCCTTTTTGAAACGCACGGTAATGTCATAATCATCCTGCCCCAGGCGGAACTGTGAAGCTTCGGTGCCGTTGATGGCGGTACGAATGGTATTGGCAATTTGCCCTGTACTTAAGCCAAGCTGGGCTGCTTTTTGCCGGTCAATCCGAATGCGCAGTTCCGGGCGTCCTACTTCGTAGTTGTCTTTAACGTCCGTAATGCCTGGAACGTTGCGGATCTTTTCAATGATCTGGTTGGCCAGCCGATCGAGTATGGCAAAATCTTCACCTTTAATCTGGATTTCCACTGCCTTGCCGGTGGGTGGTCCATCCTGCGGTTTGGAAACTTCCAGACGGGCGCCGGGAATTCTGCCAACTTTTTGCTTGATTTGATCCAACGTTTTGAAAGAACTTTGTGAGCGATCGGCCTTTTCCACAAAGTCAATGGTGATCAATGATTTGTGCAGGGCGGCGCTGCTGCCAAAATCCATGGGATTATCCGATGCATTGCCCACCTGAGAGACAAACTGTTCCATGTCCGGTGTGTCGGCAATTCGCTTTTCAACCTGACGCACGATGCGATCCGAAGTTTCCAGGCGGGTACCGGGGGATGCCTCAATCTTAACATTGGCCTGTGTCGGTTCCAGATCCGGGAAAAATTCAACGCCGTGATTTAGAAAGCCATAAACGACAAACATCAGAATAAAAGCGGTAAAGGTCATTCCAAGTGTGGTTTTACGATGGGCCAAAACCCACTTTAACGTCGTTTCATAGCGGATGACCAACCAGCGTAATAGACGATCGCCGGGCAAGCGATCCATTTTTTCATCAATCTTTAGAAAGGAAGAGGCCAACACGGGATTGAACACCAAACCAACAAATAACGATGAGGCAAGGGTAATGATCAGAGTAACCGGCAGGTAGCGCATGAATTCACCAATCATGCCCGGCCAGAAAATCATTGGCGCAAAAGCGGAAAGGGTGGTAATTGTCGAAGTGACCACCGCGACACCGACTTCAGCCGTGCCGTCTTTGGCCGCCTGCATCAGGCTTTTACCTTCCTGGTGCTGACGGTAAATGTTTTCCACAATTACAATGGCGTTGTCAACCAGCATGCCCAATGCCAGAATAAGGCTGAAGAGGACAATCATATTCAGGGTGTAACCTAAAAAGCTGATCACAATAAAGCTGAGCAGCATGGACAAGGGGATGGCAATGCCCACCAGTAAGCCATTTCGTGTGCCCATGAAAAAATAGAGCACAAAAACCACCAGAATCAAGCCGGAAATAATATTGTTCTCCAGGTCATTGACCATGGAACGAATATCCTTGGATTGGTCGGCCAGAATGTAGTATTCGGTCTCTGGTGGAAACTTTTTCTGGGCTGCTTCCAGCAAAGCTTTTGTCTGATCCGCAATATTAATAATGTTCTCGCCACTTCGTTTTTGAATGGAAAGCGTTACACTGGGTTTCTGATTAAGGCGTGAGTAAGATTCCGGTTCTTTAAAACCAAATTTCACTTCTGCCAGATCCTGCAAGTACACCGCCTGCCCGTTAATCATTTTGACGACTGTACGGCGCAGTTCACCTAAATCCTTAAACTCCCCGGGCACACGCACAGTGTACTTCAAATTACCGCTTTCAACCGAACCACCGGGAATGGTCAGGTTTTCATTGCGGATGGCCTGGATGACATCATTAACATCCAGATTGTAATAACGCAGGCGGTTGGGGAATACGTTTACCTGCACCTCTTTTTCAAGACCGCCGGAAATTTTTACGTCCAAAACGCCGGGAATCTGTTCAATCTGATCCTGCAGGTCTTCGGCGATGTCCTTCAATTTTTCCAGTGACTGACGCCCCACAATACTGACCAGCATGATGGGAATATTCTCAAAATTGATTTCCTGGACAAATGGTTCTTCCACATCGGACGGTAAATCAGGCTTGGCCTGATCCACTTTTTCACGCACTTTACGCACGGCTTCGTCGATGTCCATGTCCGATTCGAATTCGGCCGTGATGTTGGCGTAGCCTTCCTGTGCCGTGGAGGAAAGTTTCTTGATTTTGGTTAACTCTTTTAGTTTTTTCTCAATAGGATCAATAACCAGCGTCTCCATATCCGAAGGGGAAACACCGGGGTAGGGTACGGCTACAATCACCACAGGCTGTTTGATCTGCGGAAAGGATTCGACCGGCAGCCCGACATAGGACATCAATCCGGCAAGCGTAACAATGAAAAGCAAGACAAAGATGCTTGTTTTTCCTTTTAAGGCAATATTGGTAATTTTCATCAAATTTCTCCTCAGGACCGGGCGATTTCGATTAAACTGCCGTCAGCAAGGTTCTCCTGACCTTTGACGATCAGCTGCTGACCTAATTCCAGTCCTTTGACCAGCGCCTGATTGCCGTTAATGGACAAAATATCGACAGCCACCTGTTGTGCCTTTTCCCCATTGACTACAAAGACAAAATTTCCTTTTTCATTGGAAACAATGGCATCCAGCGGAATGACGATCTGATCGCTGACGACCAGTCGTTCAATTTTCAGATTGGCCACCATGTTTGGCACCAGCAGACCATTAGCATTCGGCAGATCGATTTCAATCTGGAAGGTCCGGTTCAGGGGATCAATAAAGTTGCTTTTAAAATCGATGTTGTGAGTCAGGGTTACCTGTGGCAGCGCATCAAACGTAATTTCTACGCGACGTTGTCTGGAAATGTCTTTAAAAAAGCGTTCGGCAATGCCAGCCTTAATTTTTACCTTGTTTAAATTAAGCACTTTAAAAACAGGCGACATGGGCATAATGTAAGCGCCGGTGTCAAAATAGCGGGCATCGACAATGCCTGAAATAGGAGTTACGATGAATAACTTGTCAAAACGGGTTTTGGCCAGTTGATAACGTGCTTTTGCGCTTTCCAGTGCGTATTGTGAACGCAGAAAATCATTTTCTGAAATGGCTTTTTTACCATACAGCACCTGATTACTGTTGAAATCGAGTTGTGCCTGTTTAAGCATGGCACTGGCTTCCTTAAAAGCGGCTTCGATCATTTTGTTTTCCAGAATTGCCAGCGTGTCGCCTTTTTGTACACGGCTTCCTTTATCTTTTAGCAACCGTTTAAACAGACCGCTTTCTTCAGCAACGACCTGAATATTATTAGCCGCTTCTACGGCACCTGTCGTTTCAATGTATTCGGTGTAAGACGAATTGGCCACGTCCATCACCTGCACCAGTTGGCCTTTAACCTTTGGCTGAACCGTTTCGGCCATGCTTTTTTTATCTGTGCATTGACTCATGACAATGAGCGACAAAATGAACAGAGTAATGATCGGAATAATGATCCATTTACGCATTATTTATTCTCCTAATTTAAATTTTCTGCTTGCTGTCCCGTGATTAACTGCCAGTCAAAGTAGGCGTTTAATTCGTCAAACAAAGCACGATAATAGGAAAGGCGTGCCTGATCGAGGAATACACGGGAGTCTTTTAATTCCAATTGGGTAGCCAGGCCGCTTTTGTTGCGTACCTCGGCAATTTCGTAAGCCCGCTGAGCGGTGCTGACATTTTTCTTTGCAGCTAAAATTCTTTGCTGCGCTTCTTTTAATCTTAGCCGAACATTCTCCAGTTCAATCCGGATTTGTTCTTCCTGTTTCTTTAAACGAATTGCAGACTGATTATAATCCACACGAGCCTGCTGTACCTGGGCGGTTGTAAATCCGCCTGAAAAGATGGGCACACTCAATGACACGCCCAACACATAGTTGTCATTGGTGTTTTCCAGTTTAAACTGATCGGACAACGCGCTGTAACTGTAAGTAAAGGAGCCGTTGAGCGAGGGGAAGTGCTGGGCGAACTGTAAACTGATATTCTTTTTACGCATGGCCATTTCCCAGCGCATCATCTGGTAATCCGGGCGTTGCTGCAAGACTTGTTCGTAAGATTCTTCGGGTGTGACTAACAGATTTTCACTGAATTCACCAACCAATGTGATGCTGTTTTCCAATGGAAGACTCAACATGGATTTAAGATTGTTCAGGGCTAAATGCCACTCATTGCGTGCCTGGATCGTATCGGGAATGGCATTTTGCCAGCGTACTTCGGCCTGCAATAGATCAAATTCTGAAACCGTACCACTTTCGTAGCGCTGTTTGGTATTCTGGTAATTTTCCCTGGCACTCTGTTCGGAATCTTTGCTTACCTGGTAGATGTGTTTTTTTAGCAAAGCCCCGTAAAAGGCCCGTTTAACCATGGTAATGATTTGTTGTTTTTGATTGGTAAATTGAGCTGAACTGAACTTCTCGTAATCCCGGGCAATCTTGAGGGCAGTACCTACTTTCCCAAAACTGTAAATAGTCTGATTCAGCACAGCATTTAAGCGGTACTCATTATTGAAGGTAAATGAGAAACGACCAAAATCGCCACCATTGACGTAAAAGAAGGTTTGCTTAAAATTTCGACTATAATCGGCCAGCACATTTACCGAGGGCAGAGCAGAAGACCAGGCCTCTTTAACGCGGGCATCCGCCCGTTTGATTTCTTCCCTGGCCACCAAAATGTCTTTATTATTTTCCAGAGCCATCTGTATTGCTTTTTCTATGGTCAGTTCTTCAGCTTTGATAAGTGCAACAAAAACTGCAATGATAAACAACATTAACATTCGAAAATTCATCTATTCTCCTGATTGTATTTCTAAACTCGCCTGATGTAACTCAAATCAGGTTTAAAATATTTCACAAAATGAGGTACAAATAGGCA
>CAYNLJ010000138.1:0-5910 GCA_964398005.1 uncultured Caldithrix sp.
ATGGTTGGATCATCTGGTCCACCGTTAATAACAATAATCGCTTCAACCTCCTGAATCGTTTGTGCCTGCACGCTTTCGATGGCACTTCCGATGAATTGAGGACGGTTATTTACCGGAATGATGATCGAAGCTTTTAAGGTCGCATCTGAGGGTGGGGCAGGGCGTTCTGTGTAAAAAGCACCGGGAGCAAGGTAAGCATTAATCCGTTTTAAATGTTCAGTAACAACCTGTTCGGCTTCTAACTGACTTTCTTTGCTGGCTAACAAATAATCAAACACGTTGTGCTTTTTCCCTTTGGAAACAACACGGTAAAGCGAACCACTGTAGCGGTTGGCAATGTGAATGAGTTCGTATTTTTCTGACATGCGTAAACGTAAATCATAAAGGGTGTTGAATTTCAGCGTTTCATCTGCAAAACCAACTTGTTGCAGCGCTTCTTTTTTAAAGAAAAATACGCGGCCGTAATCCTGATTGTCGCGTACACGGCCAATGTGATGCTTCAAAAGATGGACCTCGCTAACCTGGCCGTCTTCTTCCAGTTCGTAGTCACTGTAAAGCATACCAGCCTTTTTATGATGCGTAAAAGACTCAGCGGCCAGTTCAATGGCAGCCTGTTTTAACTGGATCTGACTTTGCTGATTGTTTACATACACCAATAAATCGCCGGTAGCCGCTTTAAAGGCTTCATTTAACTGTTGGCCCAAAGATTGCTGATCTTCTGCCTTGATTAGTTTTAGTAGCCAATTTTTATCGTTCTGTTCAGCAATAACCTTTTCAATACTTTCAGGTTCCTGAGCGATCACAATCATTTCAAGTTTAGAAATTGTTTGTTCAATGATGCTTTTAATGGTTGGTATTAAGCGTTCCTTTTCATCCTGGTGGAGGATGACGGAAATGTTTATTTCTTCCATTCAAAATTCTCCTGTAATTGATCTAATAGAGTAGATATTTTTTTCTTTTTTCTTTAAACTGATTTAACTGGTCTTGCCATTTTGCGGCAATTTCCTGTACTGATTTTCCGCTCTTTAAATCATCAATAATCCAGGCACAACCAATGACCTTTTGAAACATGGTCACACGTTGTTCCAATTGAAAGGGATCATGATCAGGATAAAGCCTGAGAATGGTCTGTAAAATGTACAAACCGGTTTGGTAGGAATTAAAAGCATGCGGGTCGGTAATGTGCAGTTGAACTCCCTGACAAACTTCGCCTTTGTAAGAAGCATAGTAAGGCTTAAAATAAAGTGGCCTGAAAATGATTCCGGGTAGATGCAAATTGTTTAAGGCCTGAGCAAATTGGTAACCATCAATCCAGGGCGCTCCCACTAATTCAAAAGGAGAGGTGTAGCCAACCCCTTCGGAAATGGCACGTAATTCACCAATTGTGCCGGTGGCCCCCATGTACAAGATCGTTTGCCAGTGTGGGACATGGGGGGAAGTCGGAACCCAAAGCAAACCGGTCTGATTCCACAGCATGTGCCGTTGCCAGCCGACAAGTGGAATGACACGCAATTTGCAATGAATATCGAATTCTTCATTAAAATACTGAGCCAGTTCACCAATGGTCATGCCATGGCGGTAGGGAATGGGGTAGAGGCCGACGAAAGATTCAAAACCTTTTTCAACCAAATTGCCTTCGATCTGCACCCCGCCAATGGGATTGGGCCGATCCAATACAATGACCTGTTTGCCATTTTCAGCGGCCGCTTCCATGACCATGGCCATGGTGTAGATGTAGGTGTAGCCACGCAAACCGATGTCCTGAATGTCAACCAAAATGACATCGACATTCTCCAGCATCTCAGGAGTCGGTTTTTTGTGTGCACCATAAAGACTAAAAACAGGAAGACCTGTGTGAGGATCTACCTCGTCGGTAACATGTTCTCCGGCGTAAATAGCGCCACGAATGCCATGCTCCGGACCAAACAAAGCAGTGAGATTAATTTCGGGGTCTTCAAAAAGCAAGTCAGCGGTGCTGTTGAGTTTGGAATCAACGCCGCTGGGATTGGTTAACAAACCAACTCTTTTGCCTTTGACCAGAGACTTGTAATTTTGTAGAAAATTTTCAATCCCCAAAACGACTTTTTCTGTCCGGGTAGGCTGGGATTGAAGGCTTTTCTTTACCAATTTGGGTTGACAGGAAAGTAAAAACAAAAATATTGCTAAAAGATAAAGGGTAAATATTTTCATTTTATTGGTTCCGCGTTTATTAAGAAACTGAACAAACTATGGCAAAGATAAGAATATCTAAGTTTAAAAACAAGAATTTTTGTCCTGAGTTTCTACCATGTTTGGAAGCTTAATATTCGTAGAATGAATTCTTTTCTAATCTCCCAAGTGAAAAATATTAATACTTATTTTGAATATTTCAGCATATGCTTTGTACTTTGTAATAAATTTCATAAATTCAAGGAAAGACCTATCATTAACGATGGAGGTTTTTATCATGGAACTATGGTACATCTGGATTATTATTGGCATCATTCTCTTAATTGCCGAAATCTTTACCCCTGGTTTTGTAATCGCTACTTTTGGCATAGGTTGTCTTTTTGCTGCAATCCCTGCTGCTTTGCAGTTGCATTTTTTATGGCAACTCCTGGTTTTTATTGTAGCCACCTTTTTAGCCTTTCTCTTTGTTCGTCCACTTTATATGAAATATCTGTTTCCGGAAGAAGAACAAATTCCCACCAATGTTGATGCGTTGATCGGACAGCAGGCTCTGGTTCTGGAAGAAATTGACAATCTTAAGAATAAAGGACGAGTAAAGATTGGGGGAGAGGACTGGAAAGCCATTTCCAAAGATGGTACAGTCATCCCAAAAGAGAGTAAGGTTAAAATCGTAGCGATTGATGGGGTAAAACTTATTGTAGAACCCCTGTCTGAAGCTTAATAGCCTTAAAATACCATAAAAATTTAAATCTTCAGGAGGAAACTATGGAACTTGCAACAATTATTTTGATCGCTGTAGCCGTCTTTGTAGTTGTTTTTGCCGTTAAAGGTCTGGTAATGGTCCAACAGGCGCAGGTAATGGTCATTGAACGTCTGGGTAAATTTCATCGGGTGCTGGGTAGCGGCATTCACATCATCTGGCCCATTATTGAACAGGCGCGCCGCATTGAATGGAAGTACATCAAGGTGTTGCCCTCGGGTGAACAGGTGGTCATTCACAAATCGATTAACCGGATTGATTTACGCGAAACGGTTTACGATTTTCCACGGCAATCTGTGATTACTAAGGACAATGTGGTTATTGAAATCAATGCCTTACTTTATTTTCAAATCACGGATCCTAAGAAAGCGGTCTACGAAATTGTAAACCTGCCGGACGCTATTGAAAAATTAACCCAAACCACACTGCGTAATGTGATCGGCGAACTGGATCTGGATGAAACGCTTTCTTCTCGTGATACCATCAATCAAAAATTACGGACCATTCTGGATGAAGCAACCGACAAATGGGGCGTAAAAGTCAACCGGGTTGAATTACAGGATATTAATCCGCCAAAAGATATTAAAGAAGCCATGGAAAAACAGATGCGGGCCGAAAGAGATCGCAGGGCGATTATCCTCCAGGCCGAAGGGGAGAAAAAAGCCAGAATTTTAGAAGCAGAAGGTGTACGCGAATCTGAAATTCAACGTGCCAATGGTGAAAAACAGGCCAAAATTTTACGCGCCGAAGGTGAGGCTGTCGCTAAAATACAGGTTGCTCAAGCTGAAGCTAAAGCCATTGAATTGATCACCAAATCCATCAAAGAAAGTCAGGGGAATCCATCACAATACTTAGTTGCCATCAAATACATCGAAACGTTAAAAGAAATGGTCAGTGGTAAAGACAATAAAGTGGTTTACTTACCCATTGAGGCCACAGGAGTTCTTAGCTCACTTGGTGGAATTAAAGAAATACTAAGCAATCAGATGCCATCATCTTAAAATATTTTCTTAAGCAGGCCATCAAATGGCCTGCTTTTTCTTTTTTCTGGTTGTAAAATGCAAAACGAATTAACGAATGACCAATGAATTGAATTAATCCCCAATCACCTTTGAAGAGGAGTCTACTGAAATTCTTCACCTTTGATTTCTTTTCCCAATTTATTTGCAGATTTTAATTAAACCTACATATGAATAACCTAAGGCTTGTGCCATTCTAATTAATGATTTGACTAAACTCTTGCAAATGCTTGTTTCGCAGAAGGGAAGAATAGGGAAGAGGGCAGCGATGAATAAAAATATTTTTTTATTAAAAGAAACATTTTGTTGCTTTAAATAAGAAAATGTTCTTTAACAGTTTTATGGTGTCCTCATTTTCTTAACCATATTTAAGGCTTTTGATTAAAACATCATAGCTGTAGTAAAATTACTTTATTTCTCAAATAATTCCCTCTAAAACTTTTTTAAAGTAAGAAAACTGATTGAAAAAGCCTTATACAAATATGGATAATGGTACATTTTCGGATAAATGCTTCATTTGCGATGTTGTACCATTATTTTCTTTTAACTCACCGGATTATTACACTGGTTTTTCCTCATAATTTAAAATATCTCATTTTTTTATTTACATTAAAGAGCCCCGATATCTGCAATTGTGGCAGGAAAGTGGAGAATTTACAACCAATCTCACAACCCCATAAAGAACAAAAAATTACAACAAATATTAGTTTACATAATATATGTTATATAACATATATGTATTTTGAGATTTGTATTGGCAGTTATTTAAAGTGATTTTTGAACCTATTCCTTGGGTTTTTACTCTTTTTGGTTGAACACAAAAAAATCAAAACGGAAAATTTTGGATTGCGACAAAAAGAATTAATGAAAATAAATTTGAAAAAAGATTTACAGTATCATTTCCTATTAACCTAAATCCGGAAATAATTTTTGTTGGTTGGCTACAATGAATTTTCTTTTCTGTGTATTTTTCACAGATCATACATTGATATTGTCCCTGAACCGTAGCACCCATAAGGCTGTCTAAAAAGTTTCCAATTACGCTAAATCCAAGCAACCAGAATATCGTGTTAAGATTTAAATGAATAAAGAATAATCCGGACCATAAAATGATGGAACTACCTAAAAAGCCACCCAGAGTTCCCATTAAAGAAATAGCTCCGGAAACCCCAGGCTCAACGCGTTTAAAATTGGTTATTAATCTTGGTTTGCTGTTGGACAAAACCCCCAATTCCGTACTCCAGGTATCCGCCGTAGAAATCATTAAGGAAAGAAGATAAAGCTTAAACCAGAAAAAATTTGGATAGATAGCATTAAGAATAATCAACACTCCGCCAATACCTCCATTAGCAAGGACCTGGGCATGATCCCGAACACCGCTTTTTTCAAAGGTATCTTTAAATCTTTGTTTAACCTGCTTACCTGTTTTAGAAAGTAAGGACGATAGTACAAAAAACGCCAGTATGGGCACACTCCACATCCAGGCCCCTAAACCAAAAATGAGGCTGGCTAATACAAAAACCATGATACTGCCACTCAAAGATAAAAACCTGAAGTGATAGCTTAAAATTGCTGTCACAATAGCTAAACCCTCGCCCAAAAGGAATTGATAAATCTGATCATCTTTAAATCCAAGCATCAGGTAGACCAATATGGCCCCACTCAAAGGAACAAAGAAATTGTCAGATCCTTTTGTCGACAAGGTTTCCACAAAACTCACAAAAATGGAAATTGCCAAGGCAATTAAAAACAAATTTTCACTAAAGTTAAACAAATACTTTAAAAGAATTAAAGTTAAAGCAAGACTTGAAATGAACATTGCAATTGATCCGGGAAGAGATTTTTGATCATCAATAATAGTGAAGAAAGTATTTTTACGCCAGGTCTCCCCTACCAATGCAGCCAATGCATCCGGTATGGCGAACAGGGAAATGCCATACAGAATAAGACGACGGTCAATGT
>CAYNLJ010000139.1:0-5875 GCA_964398005.1 uncultured Caldithrix sp.
GGAATAATGTAAAATAATTCTAATTTGTACATAGAAGGAGTTTTAATATGGCATTAACCAAAGAACAGGTGATAGAAACATTACGTCAGGTAAATTACCCGGGCTACAGCAGAGACATCGTATCGTTTGGTTTGATTCAAAAACTGGATGTTACTGATGATCAGATCCGTTTGCATCTTGTTGTCCGCAGTTCTGATAATAGTGTGGTGCAAAAAATAAAGAAAGAAGTTGAAGCGAAGTTGCAGGAAGCCTACCCCAATGTTCCGGCAGAGGTCGTTGCTGAATTTCAGGAGCCGCCACAATTCAAGACGACTGCAACGGAAACTGCAGGAAAGGAGCGATTTTTACCCAATGTTAAACACAAGGTGGCTGTGGCAAGTGGCAAAGGTGGCGTTGGTAAATCAACGGTAGCTGTAAATTTGGCCGTGGCACTGGCAAAGTTGGGGAAGCGGGTTGGTCTGCTGGATGCCGATATTTACGGTCCCAGTATTCCCTTAATGCTTGGGGTAGATGAAAAACCCCTGTTTGATGGACAAAAAATCCAGACCATTGAAAAGTATGGTGTCCATTTAATGTCACTTGGATTTCTTGTGGACAATTCCGAAGCGGTTATTTGGCGAGGAGCCCTGGTGCATCGTGCCTTGCAGCAGCTGATGAGTGATGTGGCCTGGCCGGATCTGGATGTGATCCTCTTTGATATGCCACCGGGAACGGGTGATGCCCAGCTCACTCTGTCGCAATCCGTGGCTCTTGATGGGGCTGTAATCGTTTCTACTCCGCAGGATGTGGCATTGATAGATGCCATTAAAGGCGTGCAAATGTTTCGTAAAGTAAATGTACCTATCCTGGGTATTATAGAGAATATGAGTTATTTTGTTTGTCCTCATTGTGGTGAGCGAACAGATATTTTTGACCACGGTGGCGTAGCCAGGGCCTGTGCTAAGGTGGATGCGGATCTGTTGGGAGAGGTACCAATCGCAGCAAAAATAAGAGAAGGTGGTGATGCCGGTAAGCCCATTGTGGAGTTAGAACCGGATAGCCCACAGGCTAAAGTCTTTCTTGAAATTGCAGAAAAGATCTACAAAAAATTAGAAAGCGATCAATAGATAGGGAAAAATTCCCTATCTATTTTTTGTAATTATGGGAATAATTACCATAATTATTGATCTGAAATGATCAGGTCTGCAAAGTAACTTTTATAAAAATATAAGGTTAGCAAAGACATCCATAATTTGGCATTATTGTTGCAAGATTGACTCCCTGAATTTAATCAGAGGAGTTTAATCATGCGCATTAAAGTTACATTTAAAAATCCTAAACGTAAAACAGTTCTACCAATCAATACCAATTATTATTTAGTTAAATTAATAAAACATTTAACCTACGAATATCGTCGTTATTTGGCTTCACTTTTACCTGCAAATCGGGAAGGTAAAGATTTTGATGTGTTTACTTTCTCTCAGTTGATTATCCCGGAACGTAAGATCGAAGATTTTATGATTGGAATTTTGTCCCCTGAATTTTATTGGTATGTCTCCTCTCCCTATTACCAGTTTTTAGGGGTTTTAGCCAAGGAATTACGAACTCAGAAGAAAGTCAAGATCTACAACACCTATTTTGAAGTTGCCTCCGTCAGATTTGTACCCGTGCCAGAATTTTCTGAAAATGAGGCTCAATTTACCTGTTTGTCGCCGATGACCGTGGTTAAAAAAGAGGGAAATAACGGACATACCCATAAACGGTTTATCTTTCCTGATCAGGAAGATTTCTTTCAGACACTTGAAAATGACTTAAAAAGCAAGTTTAAACTGATTAATAAAAGAGAGATTGAAAATCTCGATTTTGATCTTGAATTTGATGAAGCCTATGTCAAAAAAAAGAATAATAGAATAACAAAAGTTATTACCCTTGAAGGGGATTCAAAATTTCAGCAGCAGGTACGTTGTGTGTTAGCCCCATTTAAAATAAAAGCAGAGCCGGAAATATTACAAATGATTTATGATGTGGGTATTGGTCAAATGAACTCAATGGGCTTTGGCATGGTCGAAATCGTTGACAAAAAGAAAAATAAAAAAAACAAGATTTGAGGGCCTCATAATTAGTAATAACCCAACTTAGAGTATATTTCATATTTTAAGGGTTTATTGCTTCTTTCCTTCCACTTAGGGCCAGTGGTACCTTCCCGCCGGGTATCACTGGCCCTGTGTATTTTAAGCGAATTGTCATGCTGCTTACTTGTCAAGGATTGTTTGCATGAAAATGGACATTCCCGTAAATTCCTGTTTACATTAAAAAATAACCAATTAAGGAAAGTCAAAATGAAAATCAAACTATTAGTGCTGGTTTTGGTTCTAAACGGTTTGTTAATGGCCAATGATTGGAGTTTTTTAGATGTTACGCGCATTGGTGCCAAACAATTTATTGAAAAAAGTCCGCAAAATAATGGCAAGGATGTTGTGATTATTATTTTGGACACCGGGGTGGATATGGGCGTCCCTGGATTAAATAAATTACCGGATGGCGGGGTAAAGGTCATTGACGCTCAGGATTTCTCCGGCGAAGGTGATGTCTATTTTGATGAAGCCGAATTTGGGGAAGAAAATAACGAAAAATTTGTTAGTTCCGTTGGTAATTTGAAGCTTTTTCATTACGATAAGCTTGCCTTACAACCGGTCGACAGTATTTTCTACATCGGTGTCCTGCACGAGGACAAATTTAAAAATACTGTAATCCCAGATATTAACAACAATGGCAAAGAGGATGATGATTTTGGATTTGTTGTTTTTAAAAGTGAAGAGGGCTGGGTAGCCTACATTGATCTGGATGGTGATGGAAATCTTGATGATGAACAACCCATCTGGAATTATAAGGTTAAACATCAGGCCATCCAATTTAGAGGTCGTGATAAAAAAATCAATAAAAACTTAGCCACTTTTGCCATAAACATTTTTCCTGATGAACGCCGAATAAATTTCCATTATGATGGTTCCAGCCATGGCACCCATGTGGCTGGTATTGCTGCTGGATATAAATTGAATGGGCAGGAAGGTTTAAATGGTATTGCTCCGGGTGCAAAGATTATTAGCTTAAAAATTGGGGATTGCACTCTGGCCGGGGGAGCTACGACCACGGGAAGCATGTTAGAAGCCTATGAATATGGGGTAGAATTTGCAAAAAAATATGATGGCCCCGTGGTATTCAATATGAGTTTTGGCATTGGTTCCGAAATTGAAGGTCAGGCTTCGATGGAGTTTACCCTTGACGAAATGTTGCGAGAAAATGAAAAAGTCCTGTTTTGTGTAAGCGCTGGTAACGAAGGGCCCGGAATCTCGTCCGTAGGGCTGCCGGCTGCAGCTAATTACGTTCTCTCCGTCGGTGCCCTGAACAGCAAAGAATCCGCCCGAGATGTTTATGGAGCGAACATTAATCAGGATAAAGTGTTCGTTTTTAGCTCACGTGGCGGAGAACTGAACAAACCTGATATCTTAACTCCGGGTAGTGCCAGTTCTACGGTGCCGCCCTATTCAAGAGGGGAAAATAAGTGGGGAACTAGCATGGCATCTCCCCAGGCTACGGGCGCTGTTGCCTTGCTGATGTCTGCCGCTTATCATGATGGCTTGCCATTGGTGGGAGCATTGTTCAAAAAAGCAGTCATCAATTCCGCCAGGCCTCTAAAAGATTACACCATGCTTGATCAGGGCGCAGGAGTGATTTATGTACCTGATGCATATAATTACTATAAAAAATATGTTCAGCGAAATGAACACAAAAATTACGTTTATTATCGAATTGAGACCTTAAATCCTATGAATGAGGATTATCCGGCACGTGCGGCTTTCTGGCGTCTGGGGAACTATCTTCCTGACAAGCATCACAAGCAAACTTTTAAAATTAAGCCGGAATTTAGGGAAAACTGGGATGCAGATAAAAGAAACAATTTTTATCGCGCATTTGATCTGGTAGCCGATAAATCCTGGATTAAATTAAATAAAAGAAGCACTTACATTAAAGGGGAAAAAGCTGCCACGGTTGAAGTCTATTTCGATCAAAAGCAATTAAAAAAGCCCGGCTTGTACACAGGTAAAATTTCCGCCTACCGTAAAGAATGGTCGAATAAGGAGATGAATAAGGAATTTGAGTTATGGTGTACTTACGTGAATCCATTAGTGGCCAACGAACAGAACCATTATACACTTAAATCCGAATTACTGAAAATTAATCCGGGAGATGTGCATCGTGTGTTTTTTGATGTTCCGGTACGAGCCACCTCTGCAACTATTCAACTGTTTACTGAAGGCAATAAATACGCGAATATCAGAGCTTATGTTTTTGATCCTCAGGGCAGAGAGATTGATCAATTTTCAAGGCTAAGTTCAGAGTATGAGTCGCAAGAAACCATTCGGCTTACCGGTGACCAGTTAGAATATGGAATTTATGAACTCGATCTGTATGCTGATTTTAGAACGGAAGAACCTTCATATTGTACCTATTTGATTAGTTTCAGCGGGCTTGAAGTCACTCCAAATCCAATCAAGTGGCTGCGCATGCAAAATGGGGAAAAATCGAGGGGGACGCTGTCCGTTTTTAATTATTTTGATCAACCCGTGTTGTGCCAAATCAACGGGGAAATCTCCGGCTGGAAAAAAATTACTCAGGTAGAAGATGAATCAGAAATTTATCAGCAGGACTTTCGGGTCGGTAGTGAGGTGGAAAAGGTTGAGTTTGAGATTGAATTACCGGCTGAAATTTTCAACTTGGTAACCGATTTCGCCATAAATATTAAAAATTATGAAGGCAAAATATTAAAAGCCGACGGGTTAACTTACCGCAAAAAGAAAATGGTGTTTATTCCACCGGCATCCGGCGATTACTACCTGGAGTTGATCCCTGCTTTTGCCAGCGAGACCGCTCAATATTGGACGGCTACAGTAAAAGAGTTTTACTATCTTTTTGATAAACCAGGCATTATTGGAAGCCGTGAATATTTTTATCCTAAAACGCGTAAGCAAACATCCTTTTACGTAGACGGGACAATGCCAATTCCTCCTTCCGGTTTTCACTTATTTGGTACGGTAAATCTGACTTCCTTAGACCGTTATCGGTTTAAGGTAGAAGTTCCGGTGGAGTTGGATGCCGGCCTTAAATAAAGGAGTTAAGTTTCGTTAATGGATTCACTCATTCTGTTAAGTGCGGTTGCTGCCATCTTAATGCTGGACAATGCAGCGGCCTTCCAAATGTTGCTGGCCCAGCCGATATTCGCCGGCCCCATTTTGGGCTTTGTGGGTGGCAACCTGGAACTGGGCTTTGAATTAGGGTTTTTATTGCAACTCGTTTGGCTAAGTTCGATGCCCGTGGGAGCAGCCATTGTGCCGGAAGGAAATTTTGGCTCTATGGCAGCGACGATTCTGGGTGTCTATCTAACCGGTCTTTATCCCGAGTTTTCAGAATTTATTGTCTTTTTAATGATCGTTTATGGAATCATAAGTAGTTTTATCGGGGCCAGAGTCATCCATCTCATTCGCAAAGGGAACGAAGTATATCTTAACTGGATGAACAAAAAATTAAATCAGGGTGTAACCATTGGTTTGGGGCGAGTGATCTTTTTTTTTTTTTTGTTTAATGCACTGGTTGTGTTTATATTTTTTGTGGTGCTGACTGTATTAATGGCAAAGATATTTGGCTCATTGCAGAGTGTACTCAGCTCTGATTTAAATAAAATTGGAGTCTATAGCCGGATTGCTATTCTGGGAAGCGGAATCGGAATGACGGCCACATTGTTTAAGGAAAAAAAATGGCGGATGTGGTATGTGGTAGGATTGCTGATAGGAGGAGTAACAGTACTTTATGAAATCCTCTAAAAATCAATATACCCTTG
>CAYNLJ010000140.1:0-5868 GCA_964398005.1 uncultured Caldithrix sp.
TTCAGCATTTTTCACCTCACTTACGTATTCTGACTCTTGTAGACAAAATAAACCGATTTATCTATTAAAAGTTTCGGTAATTATTTTATTGAATTTAATAAAAATAGAGGTCATACAACAAATAAATATTCTCTTCGGTTTTTGGAACAAGCGAAATGAGGACTTTTCAGGGAATGGTTACAAACGTTAACGGATCAAAAAGTCGGCTGATTTCAAAATGTCCTATGGTATTGAAGCGACGTTTGGAACGTGCGTATTTGACGGTTTAAGCATTTAAAGTTTAGAAACGGGGATTTTCCGGTTGTTTGATAGTTTTTCGTTTGGCTTGTGGTTTGGTGACACATAATGGAATAAAAAAAGGTAGCTCGCAGGAGCTACCTTTTTAAGATTCTATTTGGATGATCCTTATTCGCCGTGGATGCGTTTTTTCTTTTCCAGCAATTCTTCCTGGCTTTCCTGATGATTTGGATCAGGCAAGCAGGCATCCGTAGGACAAACCGCAGCACATTGCGGTTCATCATAAAAACCAACACATTCGGTGCAAAGATCTGGATTGATTACGTAAATAGGATCACCTTCAGAGATAGCCTCATTTGGGCATTCCGGTAAGCATGCATCGCATGCAATACAATCTTCTGTGATATAAAGTGCCATGGTCACTCCTTTTTATTTAGTTAGCTTCTGGAGAAGTTAGTCAATTAATTTAAAACCTACTTTTAAAATTACCTGGTATTCTTCTACTTTGCCATCTTTAACCGAACCTCGTTGCTGAACCACTTCGAACCAGCTGATGGCCTTCAGCGATTCCGATGCTTTTTTGATCGCATTTTCAATGGCCTTCTCATAACTTTCAGTTGAAGTTCCAACAATTTCGATCATTTTATAAACGTTGTTACTCATTATTCCTCCTAAATTTTCTCCACCCAATATAACAAATGTTTAGATTTAATACAATGAATTTTATTCTACCATTTGCTTTTCATTCACATTTTGCTTAACGACATCATCTTCCAGTTCTTTAACAATTTTTTTTAATTCGCTAATAACTTTTTTCAGGGTCTGGCGGTTTTTCATCATGTTTTCATTCTTAACTTCGTTTTTATTGTTTTGTTCAATTTTTTTGGGAATTTTTTGCTTAACCGGGGTGGCAACTTGTTGAATATGATATTTTTGGTTCAAAAGTTTGTTGGCACCTTTAATGGTAAAACCCCGCTGGTAAAGTAAATGCTTAATTTCGGAGATAATTTTCAAATCCCGATCGCTGTAACGGCGGCTACCCCCGGGTGATTTTTCCGGTTTAAGCACATCAAACACTGTTTCCCAGTAGCGCAAAACCGACTGGGGTAAATCAAAATATTCAGCAACTTGTCCAATAGTGTAATAAGGCTTTTTTTCATTCATAGTTCTGTTCTCAGTAATTTCTGATATTTAAATATTACATGTTATTTTTTAAAAATCAATTTTTTGTGAACAATCTTTCAATATATTGATTGCACACCCTGCTTTCTGGTTACAAATTGAGTTCACCAGAACACCTCTATTTGCTTTGCCCCATCTTAGTGTTCCAGTAGCTTTATTTTCCTTACAAGAATTTTCAGACATTGATATGGTGTGATTTTATTGTCGGTGGTTTACGATCCCAACTTAAAATCCGGTTAATGGAAATTGTCCAAAACAGCTTGACTCGTGTTTTAGAAAAATTTATTTTGCACTTTACTTTTGGCATTTTGGGGTTTTAAAAACTTGGAGTTCTTATGGAAAAGCAAAAGTTCAAACCTTATGTTCCCGCCGATTCTCAATTAAGCGAACTAACCTTTAAAGCCATTTTCCTGGGTGTAGGCATGGCGATCGTATTGGGAGCAGCCAATGCTTACCTGGGTATGAAAGCGGGTTTAACTGTTGCGGCTACCTTTCCGGCTGCGGTGGTAGCAATGGCCGCTCTGCGCGTTATGAAGGGCAATATTTTAGAAGAAAATATCGCCCGTACTACGGCCTCTGTTGGGGAAGCATTGGTAGCCGGAGCCATTTTTACGATTCCTGCCTTTGTCATCAGCGGGGTTTGGGATCATCTTCATTACATCGAAAGTACACTCATCATGCTGATCGGTGGTACACTGGGCGTACTCTTTGTCACCATATTGCGTCGCAGCATGGTTGAGGAGGCTGACCTTCCTTTCCCGGAAAGTGTTGCGGCGGCCGAAATCGTAAAAGCCGGACAGGGAGGGCAAACAGGCGCCAGCGCCGTATTTGCCAGCATGGGTCTGGCAGCCCTCTGGGAATTATTTAAAAATTCCAATGGTATTCAGTTAATCAAAGATTACACCCACGACTTTTTTCAGTTCAGTCAATCAAAAATAGAAATGTTAGGAGAAAAAGTCACATATGGTGGTGGTTTTCTGTTCGAAACTCCTGCGGCATCACCGGCATTAACCGGGGTTGGATTTATTGTAGGTCTGCGTGTATCTGCCGTCCTTTTCGCCGGAGCGGTAATGGGCTGGATTGTTCTGGTACCCCTTGGCATTTTTGCCAATCCCTCGCTGGCAGCACATGTAGCCAATGGCCATTCATGGCTTGATGTGGCCACTGAAGTCTGGCTAAAACAAATACGGCCATTCGCCGTAGGAACAATGATCGTAGCCGCTTTTTATACGCTTTACAACCTGAAAGATTCCCTGATCGCAGGGATTTCAAAAGCCATTCGAGATTTACAGGCTAAAAAGGAACACAAAGGTGAAGTGTCACGTCTGGAAATCGATCTCGATTTTAAAAAGGTTGCTCTTGCAATTCTCGGGTTGTCCATTCCCATGTTTATTTTGTACGAATATTTTGCACATTCTTATGTTAGTGCCTTCATCTTAACTGTCATTTTAATTGTTCTGGGTTTCTTGTTCGCGGCTGTTGCCGGCTACTTAGTAGGATTGGTTGGTAGTTCTAACAACCCCATTAGTGGTCTTACATTAAGTTCACTACTCATCGCTGCCGTTTTATTAGTCGCGCTTGGAGTTAAGGGAACGCATGGCGTTTTGGCTGTACTCGGGGTTGCGGGTGTTATTTGTACCGCAGCTGGTATTGCCGGAGACATGACGCAGGATTTGAAGGTCGGGCACATTTTGGGTGGCACGCCCTGGAAAATGGAATTAGCTGAAATTATTGGTGTAATCGTCGCCGCATTAGTACTGGTTTTTCCAATGATCGCCATGGATCAGGTTTATCACATTGGTAGTGCTGAATTACCTGCTCCACAGGCTGGTTTAATGGCTTTAATGTCCAAAGGCATCGTTGGTGGCGAAATGTCCTGGCCGCTGGTGTTGGCCGGTATGTTTTTTGCCCTGGGCCTGATCATGATCAGTTCCCCTTCGCCGATGTTAATTGCAGTGGGTATGTACCTGCCCTTTCACTCTACTGCTGCCATTTTTGTAGGTGGCGTTATTCGCTGGATTTTGGACACCATTTTGAAGAAACGCAATGCTTCCGAAGAAGAACGCGTTAAAGCTGAAAATAAGGGGGTGCTGATTTCTTCAGGTTTGATTGCCGGGGAAGCGCTTATGGCTGTGATTCTGGCCTTTGTCGTTCTGGGTGAACGTTTATCCGGAATTGAACGCGTTTTTAACGGTCAGCCGGTTAGTTCACTAAAATATTTTGCCATTCATGCACTTGGAGTGGAAAACCCCAGTGTAATTGTTGGCTTACTGGTTTTTGTTGGCCTCATCTTTCTGTTGGTTAACGTGCCTTTAAAAGCTGCCAAAAATAAGTAAAGAATATTTTAAACTCATCTGCCTCCCTGCTCTCAGGAGCAAGGGAGGCTTTTTAATAAACTTTAATTACAATTCGCTTAGATTGGACCTATGGAAGAAAAAGAATTTTTTCAGTTAATACCAGTACGCCAGTTTGATTGGCAAATCGAAGAAAGTTCACAACGGGTTATTGTTTTAAGGCCCAAGTACATTTCCAAATGGGCTAAAAAACTCATGAAACCGTTTAGCGGGGAAAGTTATTTTAAAATCAAATTGGACGCCATTGGCAGTCAGGTCTGGCTGGCATGTGACGGACAAAATAGCGTTGAACAAATTTTCATGCAATTGAGTCAAAGTTTTCCGGAGGAGCGTAATTTAAAAGAGCGATTTACAACGTTTTTAAAACAATTAAGTCGTGAAAAATTCATCCTCCTTTTGAAAAAAGTTGATGAAAATTCTAATCTTCCTGAAGAATGATTTTTTTCTGTGATTTCTCAATAATCCTCCCGATCACTTTAACTTCAAAAGGATAATCACTTTTTGATATTTCATTTTGTAAAACCTTCGCATCATTCTCCGGCATGGCTATTAACAATCCACCGTTCGTTTGTGGATCGAATAAAGCGCAATATTCAGGATCGTCAGATTTTTTTCCAAACAAAATGTCTTCCTGTGCAAATACCCGGTTACCATGTAAACCACCCGGCCATAAGGAAGTATCTTCAAAAAAAGCCTCAAATGCTTCAAAACGGGGAATGTCCGGTAAGTTCACCAGGGCAGAATACTGATCTTTACTTAACATTTCAAGCAAATGGCCGGCAAGACCAAATCCAGTAACATCCGTGCAGGCGTGTACGTTTAATTCAAGTTCCTTTACCAGACGAGCCGGCTGAGCATTAATGATCAACATGCTTTCAACAATTTCATCTTCAAAACGGTCAGCACACTTACCCCGTTTTATGGCAGTCGACACAACCCCTGTGCCAATAGGTTTGGTCAGAACCAAAACATCATTTAATTCAACCGTATTATTACGCCAGATCTTTTGTGGATGTACTTTACCGGTAACAGCCAGACCATATTTAATTTCCTGATCCTGCACAGAATGCCCGCCAGCTACCACAACCCCTACTTCAGCTGCTTTGTCCATTCCCCCTTGCAAAATTCTGCTTACCACCTCCGGTCTTACCTTCCCCTGATGAAATGCCAGAATATTCAAGGCCGCAAAGGGTTCACCACCCATGGCAAAAACATCGCTTAAAGAATTGGCAGCGGCAATTTGCCCGTACAAATAGGGATCATCTACAATCGGTGTAAAAAAATCCAGTGTATTGACTATAGCCAGATCCGCAGAAAGCTGGTACACGCTGGCATCATCTCCGGTTTGGTGCCCCACTAATAGTTGGGGATGGCCACTGAATTTTAGTGGCCTCATAATCTTATCCAGAACCTCTGGATGTATTTTACTGGCTCAACCTGAACAAGAGACTAATTGTGTTAGGCGGATTTGTTCCATCTAAAACAACCTCTTCCTTTTACTTAAAAATTTTGTTAAGGCAACCGTTAAAGGTTCATCTGTAAAAAGTAACTGATATTCAATGTTATTCTTACTGGTTTCCAACTGATATGTTTTTAAAAACTGCTGCATCCGATTGCGGTACTGTTCTTTTATTAAATAGGGTTGCGTTTTGATTTTTTCTTCATTTTCCAGGTCTTTAAAAAGGACATTACCTTTAAAATTAAATTCAACTTCCTGGCGATCCAAAATGTGAAAAACAATCACTTCGTGCTGATCATGGCGAAAATGTTTAAGCCCTTTCAATACACTTTGCGGATCATCCAGCAGGTCAGAAATCAAAATGACCATTCCGCGGCGGCGAAACTGGTTGGCAATTTGGTGCAGTGCTCCGGCTATTTGTGTGTCACTACCCAATGGAGCATTTTCCAATTCCTTTATGATCTGCCGTAAATACGATCGCATGGAACGTGGGGGCATGTGTAGTTTTACGTTTTCATCAAACAAAACCAAACCAGTAGCATCCCGCTGTTGTAATAACAAATAACTCAGCCCAGCGGCCAGGAAAGAAGCATATTGCCATTTGCTGATTTGATGACTGGTAAAGGCCATGGATTT
>CAYNLJ010000141.1:0-5846 GCA_964398005.1 uncultured Caldithrix sp.
ATAGCAAATTTATTTGAAGATCATGATTGAAAAATGTTTCTGTTTTGGAATCCAAATTGGTTTTATGGATCAAGATTTTACATGAGAAAAATATATCAAAATAATTAAAGGTGTTTAAATATTAGGCGAAAATAACCTGTTTTTGACAAAGATTAAAGAGTTAAAAATTTATTTTGGTTTAATAAAATAAAACTCTTAAATTTGCATTCTTGAAACCGTTAAAGTCGGCCAATAAATTGGGTGATAAAACCAGGAATTAAGAACAAGTACAATTAGACGATTATTATTAACAATTAGTTCTATAAATTATTTTACCTAAATTAGAGGTTTCTACAGATGGAGAAAAAAGAATCCAAAGTCTTGGAACGCGTAACCATCCGGTTTGCCGGAGATTCCGGGGATGGTATGCAGTTGACAGGCATGCAGTTTACGAGTACGACAGCGAAAGAAGGACATGAACTGGTGACTCTGCCAGATTACCCGGCAGAAATCCGCGCACCGGCCGGCACCCTTTTTGGAGTTTCCGGATTTCAGATTCAAATTGGTAGTACTGAGATCCATACTCCTGGAGACCAACCTGACGTGTTGGTTGCCATGAATCCGGCGGCCTTAAAAGTTAATTTAAAATTAGTAAGACCAGGTGGTATCTTAATTATTAATTCGGATGCCTTCCAGGGAAGAAATTTAACTCTGGCCGGTTATGAGACCAATCCTTTGGAAGATGGCTCATTATCCGGATATCAGGTATTCCCTGTGCTAATTACGACCTTGACCCGTAAGGCTTTGGAGGATCTAAAGCTTTCGGTTAAAGAGAAAGATCGTTCCAAAAACTTTTTTGCCCTGGGAATGACTTTCTGGCTGTTCAGTCATCCGTTGGAACCGACCATCAACTGGATTAAAGAAAAATTCAAAAATAAGCCAGAAATAGTAGAAGCCAACATTCGTGCGCTTAATGCTGGTTACAACTACGCTCTTTCTACCGAACTATTTCATACCAGTTACCGTGTAGAAAAAGCCAAAAAGAAACCGGGTAAATATCGCAATATGACTGGTAATGAAGCTGTTTCTCTTGGCTTTATTACCGCTGCTCAAAAAGCTCATAAGGAACTTTTTTTAGGTAGTTATCCCATCACACCAGCCAGTGATATTTTGCACGAGTTGGCCAAATATCGAAATTTTGATGTGAAAACTTTTCAGGCGGAAGATGAGATTGCAGGCATTGGTTCTGCTGTTGGAGCAGCTTACGCCGGGGCTCTGGGTATTACTACTACCAGCGGGCCGGGTGTGGCCTTAAAAACTGAGTTTTTGGGCTTTGCTGTGATGGCCGAACTGCCATTAGTGGTTGTCAATGTGCAGCGCGGCGGGCCAAGCACGGGATTACCGACTAAAACCGAGCAGGCCGATTTATTGCAGGCCATGTACGGTCGCAATGGAGAAGCCCCCATCCCAATAATTGCCGCTAAAAGCCCGGCCGACTGCTTCGACGCTGCTCTGGAAGCCTCGCGTATTGCTTTAATGTTTTCTACGCCGGTCTTCCTGCTGATGGATGGCTATATTGCCAATGGTTCTGAACCCTGGCTTATTCGTGATCCGGATTCAATACCGGAAATTGAAATCCATTATGCCACCGATCCGGAACAATTTATGCCTTACAAGCGAGATCCGGAGACACTGGCTCGCATGATTGCCCTGCCGGGAACGCCTGGTTTTGAACACCATATTGGTGGCCTGGAAAAAGACGAGACTGGGGATGTTTCCTACGATCCAGACAATCATGATCATATGGTTCGTTTAAGAGCTGAGAAAATTGATCGTATCAACAAATATGTTGAACAACCGGAAATTAATGGTGATCCTGAAGGTGATCTGCTGGTCATCAGCTGGGGCAGTACCTTTGGTACGGTATTTACAGCTCTTGAAGAAGTGCGCAAGAAAGGGAAAAAGGTCTCCTGGATGCATTTAAGGTGGATTTATCCGTTCCCTACGACCCTGGAAAAATACATTTACAATTTTAAAAAGATATTGGTACCGGAAATTAATCTTGGGCAATTGGTGAAAATCATCCGCGAAAAATATCTTGTTGATGCCAAAGGCTTCAATCGTGTACGTGGTTTACCTTTGGTAACGCATGAGGTCGTCGAAGCCATTGAAAAGGCATTAGAAGAATAATTTCAAAAGGAGTAAATTATGAGTAATCAAGATAAAGTGGTCCCTCAGCCTTTAAACCTGACACCGGCTGATTTTGCTTCAAAATCAGAGCCCAGATGGTGTCCGGGCTGTGGAGATTATGCCATCTATGCCCAAATGAAAAAGGTTTTGCCAGAACTGGGCATCCCAAAGGAAAAATTTGTCTTTGTGTCAGGAATCGGTTGTTCCAGCCGTTTCCCATATTACATGAACACCTACGGCGTGCACAGCATCCATGGTCGTGCACCTACGATTGCCTCCGGTATTCGTCTTGCTAATCCTGATTTAAAGGTGTTCATCATTACCGGCGACGGTGATGGATTGAGTATTGGTGGAAACCATTTCATTCATCTTTGCCGTCGAAATATTGATGTTACGGTTGTACTGTTCAATAACCGGATTTATGGATTGACAAAGGGGCAATATTCTCCGACTTCGTTAAAAGGTCAAATCACCAAATCTTCTCCTTATGGTTCGCTGGAAAATCCTTTCAATCCGGTGTTAATGGCCCTGGCTTCCGGCGCAACTTTCGTGGCCAGAACCATCGATCGCAACCCAAAACACATGGCTGAAATGTTGCGCAGAGCTGCTGAGCACAAGGGAACTTCCGTAGTTGAGGTTTATCAGAACTGTGTTATTTTTAATGACGGCGCTTTCGAAGAGTTGTACAGCAAGGATACCAAGGACGACCGGGCATTGTACATGGAACATGGTAAACCTTACGTTTTTGGAAAAGAACATGATAAAGTGCTCAAATGGAGCTGCAGCCGTTTTGAAGTGGCTTCATATGATGAATCCAATCCGCCAAAGGATTTGGTAGTTCATGATGAGCGCAGTCTCAGCCCTGAAATTGAATTTGGCCTGGCCAGTTTGACCGATAAACCTGATTTACCAACTCCCATGGGTATTTTCCGTCAGGTGGAAACGGATACCTATGAAGAATTACTGCAAAAACAGATCGAATTTGTAAAGCAGAAAAAAGGAGCTGGTGATTTAGAAGCTCTGTTCAATTCAGGGAATACTTTTTACATCGAAGATTAAAATTAAGTGGAGTGTTTTCGGTTCATTTCATTAAGGTTGAGTTGAATCGGACGATTATGATTTTTGATCACGGATAAAAAAGAATAGGTAAGATGGCCGAAGAACTCCCAAAAATATTGATCGTTGATGATCAGCCTGATAATATAGAAACCATCAAGGATATCCTCAACGATAAAGGGTATCTGCTGTTCAGTGCCAACGATGGCAGACAGGCTTTGGAAGTTTTTCATGAGGTGCAACCTGACCTCGTTTTATTAGATGCTTTAATGCCGGTTATGGATGGTTTTCAGGTTGCACATATTATCAAAGATAATCCGGAAACTCAGTTAACGCCTGTCATAATGATCACGGCGCTGGACGGAATTCAGGATCGTGTAAAGGGTCTGGAAGCCGGAGTCGATGACTTCATTTCCAGACCTTTTAATATTATTGAACTGAAAGCGCGCATCCAAAATCTGTTGCGCATGAAAGAGACTTTAGATGAACTGGAGAACGCCGAACAGGTTATCTTTAGTCTGGCCAAAACGGTTGAAGCCAAAGACAAATACACCGAAGGACATTGCAATCGCATGGCCGACCTGGCGGTGGCCATGGGTGAATACCTGAATCTTCCACCAGCGGACTTAAAAGTGTTAAAACGCGGAGGCATTTTACACGATATTGGCAAAATTGCCATCCGCGATTCAATCTTGCTTAAACCGGGAAAATTGACTCCGGAAGAATTTGAAATCATTAAAGAACATCCCAAAATCGGAGTTAAAATTTGTTCTCCTTTAAAGACCTTAAAACCGGTTCTTCCTATCATTCTCTATCATCATGAACGTTTTAACGGAAGCGGCTACCCTGAAGGTTTAAAAGGGAAGGAAATCCCCCTGCTGGCCAGAATTGTCGGCTTGGTCGATTGTTTCGATTCATTGACGACCAAACGCCCCTACCGGAAAGCGCTGAGTATAAGCGAAGCCCTGGAAATCTGTGAAAGAGAAACCATGCAAGGATTGTGGGATCCTGATCTTTTTACGATCTTAACCGAATTAATTCATGAACCAAAGCTGAAACAACAAATGACCGAATGGTACCAGCTGAGCTGATCAGCTGGCACAACAACTGAGTTGATCCACATCTTTTGTAAAGGTTATCGCCGTTAATTTTAATCCCTCCGCTGCAGTTAAATAAGGATGAAGCATGTCTTTTAACTGTGTAACCGTAATACCAAATTTCATACCCACAGCAATCTCCATCAACAATTCAGAACCTTCAGGGGCCACAATGCGGGCTCCCAAAAGCCGGTCCGTACTTCGATCGCGAATTAATTTAATAAAACCACGTGATTCACGAGCCACAATGAAACGGGGCACATGTGCAATAGGCAGAACAGCACTTTCGGAATCATAGCCCTGATCTCGGGCCTGCATTTCATCCAGGCCGATGCCGGCCACTTGTGGATCGGTGAACATCACCCAGGGAACAAGGGTGTAATCGACAGATTGCTTTTGCCCGGAAAGTGCATTTAAAGCAGCAATTTTCCCTTCCATGGCAGCAGTGTAAACAAACATGTACTGACCGGTGACATCACCAGCGGCAAAAATGCCCGGCACACTCGTCTGTAATTGATCATCTACTTTTAAAAAGCCATTGGCTGTTGTTTCGATGTTTAAACTGGAATCAAACAGGTTTTTAGTGTTGCCATGCCGCCCGGTAGCCAGCAACAGATGACTGCCGGAAATTTGTTGCTCGCTACCATTAACCACCACCCGCAAAGTGATTTGCCCATCCTTTTGCCGTACCTCTCTGGTGTTGACCCCGGTTAAAATTTCGATGCCTTCGTTTTGCAGATGTTTTTCAATCTCCTGAGCAATCTCCCTGCTTTCTGTGGCTAAAATTTGTGGCAGCAATTCAAGAACCGTTACCCGGCTGCCAAATCGGGCAAACATTTGCGCAGCTTCCAGTCCAATGTAATTGCCCCCCAGAATGATCAGGTGTTCCGGCAAGGTTTCCAGATCGTAAAGATTTACATTGGTCAGGTAAGGGACTTTGTCCAGACCGGGAATGGACGGAATGGCAGGCGATGCACCGGTAGCTACCAAAATTGCGTCTCCGTGAATGATCCTCCCGTTAACTTCGACCTGTCCCGGGGCGATAATTCTGGCCCGGCCTTCAATCAGTTCAAAATCCGGTAAGTCCTTAACCACATCGATGTATTTTTGCTGTTGTAATTGCTGAACCATCTCTTTTTTCTGTTCAATTAATTGCCTAAAGTCTTTCAATTCGGCAGATTTTGAGATACCGGCGAAATGACTGGTCCGTGCCTGGTGCAATTCGTGAGCTGCGCGCAGAAGAATCTTGGAAGGTACACAACCTACATTTACACAGGTACCCCCGATGGGCAACCCATCGTTAATCATTGTCACCCGGGCACCCAGTTCGGAAGCCTGCAGGGCAGCCGCAAAGGCAGCGGAACCACCTCCAACGATGATCAAATGCTTGCCTTCTGATTCTGTAGTTGAAGTAATTTCTTCGTAGTTGGATACCTTGTAATGTCCGGTGGCATCAATACTTTGAATAATAGTATCAAGATTCACCTTCTGTTCATCAAAAGTTACAATACCTGAATTTTCAGG
>CAYNLJ010000142.1:0-5801 GCA_964398005.1 uncultured Caldithrix sp.
AACAGGTTTCGGGTATGGATTTGGATGCCTTTTTTGATCAGTGGCTGAATTATCCCTATTACCCAAAATACGAATTTGAATGGGTAACTTTTAAGACACCAAACAATCAGCATCAAATGGGTCTGGTTATCAGGCAGACCCAGCAACAAACTTTGTACGTTATGCCCATTGAATTACGCATTTTGTTCATCGATGAAAGCGACACTCTGGTTACCGTACAAAATACGCAATTTACTCAGCAATACACCTTCAATTTTGACAAGGAGCCCATCCACGTCATCTTTGATCCGGACAACTGGTTACTGGAAGAAAGTAAAGAAGTGAGTACCAGCCAGGTCATCAAGGGAAGTGGCTTTCATCGCATTTTCCCCAATCCTGCTTCAAGCAATGTGAATATTGAACTTGTTTACTGGCAACAGGAAGACCAACCGGTGGAAATCTACAATGTTCTGGGACAAAAAATAAAGACGCTTTGGCCCTATCATCAGCTTTTTAATTTACATCAATATCTCTGGGATGGTACCAATATGAACGGCCGGCCGGCAGCAGCCGGGATTTACTTTCTGCGGGCACCTACGCTACCGGGAAGCAAAGATCAAAAAGTGATGCTTTTGAGATAGTTTTTATGCCCACAAAAGGAAGGACGAGAAAATTCAAGTTTAACCAGAAATCAGAAATTTGTAATTAAAAATAATTTAGAATTCTAGTCACTAATAGGATTCATTTTTTGAATTTTGTTACCACAGGTTACATCCCATTCACCATTCAAAATTATTTTCAGTTTTCTGCCTTTGATTTATCCTGCCCTTTTCATCAATCTATTTCCATTTTGTTAAAAAGCTAATTTATTGTAAATTTAGGACTGGTTAAAAGAAAGGAAGGCCATGAAAATCGGATTTATTGGATTGGGTATCATGGGCAGCCGCATGGCGCAAAATTTATTACAAAATGGCTTCAATCTGGTAGTTTACAACCGAACCAAAGAAAAAGCCTTGCCCTTGCTCGAAGCCGGAGCCGAATGGGCTGACACTCCACGAGAACTGGCTAAAAAGGTCGACTTTTTAATCACGATGCTTTCCACCCCAGAGGTGGTAGAGCAAATGGCCGTTGGTGATCAGGGTTTTTTGGCAAGTTTACCTCAGGGAAGCATGTGGATGGATTGCACGACGGTGAATCCCACATTTTCCCGTAAAATGGCTGACCTGGCCGAAGCACACCACATCCGTTTTGTAGATGCGCCGGTTGCCGGTTCCAAAAAACCGGCCGAAGAGGGACAACTTTTGTTTTTAGTGGGTGGTAAACGGGAAGATGTTGTGTTTTGCGAGCCGCTTTTTAAAGCCATGGGCAAAAAGCACATTCATGTCGGAGATGTAGGGCAGGGTGCGGCCTTAAAAATGATTTTTAATTTACTTCTTGGAGAAGCCATGATGGCCTTTGCCGAAGCGCTGGCTCTTGGCCTGCAATTAGGGCTGAAAAAATCGACCATGCTCGACGTCTTGTTGGAAGCCCCTGTAACGGCTCCCTTTTTAAAAGGCAAAAGAGAAAAGTTGGAAAATGAACAATTTGATACTGAATTTCCCCTGCAATGGATGCAGAAAGACCTGCAATTAGCCAGTATTTCTGCCTATGAACAAAACCTTGCTCTGCCTGCTTTAAACGTGATTAAAGAAGTTTTTGCGCAGGCAAAACAGCATGGTTTAGCGGAACAAGATTTTTCTGCGATTTTCAATTTTTTAAAAAAATAAAATCAGGAGAATGTCATGAGTACCCTCAGAGACTTAATGAACGTGGCTATTAAGCAAGAACAGAATTCGCAAAAATTGTATCAGAAGGGATTGGACCTGGCTCAGGATGAGGAAACAAAGAAATTTTTTAAACGCCTGCGCGATGAAGAAGTAGAACATGAAAAGATGCTGTTTAACATCAGAGAAACCGAACTGTACGACATGGACGTCGAAATTAATGATCCACAATTATTGGAAATGGCACAATCTTCTCATGGCAGTGATGACCTTTATTTGCCGGAAGACCTGACCATTGCCGATGTGCTGGAAATGGCCATGAAACGTGAGAACACGGCTCGTATTCGTTACGAAAAAGCAGCTAAAGTGGCTAAAGACGATGAAGTAAAGGAATTGTTGAAAAACCTGGCCAATGAAGAAGAAAAACACCGTCTACATGTGGAAAAATATTTTAAAATGCACAAAGGGTTGTTTGGCGAAGAGATTTAAAAAAACAATTTCTGCTAAATCAATTTTATTTCAGTTCCCCTTGCAAAAATATTTTTGTAAGGGGATTTTTTTAGCCATACGGATGAGCCTTAATTGACATTAAAGCCACTTTTTAATAAGAAGGTCTGTCTTAACCTTATTCAACCATCAATCCATTAACTATTCCACCATCCCACCAACTAACCAAAATGTCTTTGGCGTACCACTTCAAATAAAATAATTGCCGTTGAGACCGAAGCGTTCAATGAGTTGACATGGCCAAACTGGGGAATTTTGATGGTTTGATCGCAAAATTGAAGAAGATTTTTACGCACCCCTTTGTCTTCGCTGCCAATCACAATGGCTAACGGTTCCTTGAAATTCGCCTGATAAATAATTTGCCTGGCTGCCGGTAAAGCAGCAAAACGGGCAATTTGATGGTCGGCTAATTGTTGAAGTACCGCTTCCAAACTTTCTACCATGTAAAATTGGTTGTAAAACATGGCACCAGCTGAAGTTTTAGCCACCGTCGCATTAAGCGGCGCACTGCCCTTTTCCGGTAAAACCACACAATCAACACCGGCAATTTCGGCTGTTCTCAAAATGGCTCCCACGTTGTGCGGATCCTGAACATGATCCAGTACCAGCAAAAAGGGGTGATCGGTGTCCTTCAATAAAGATTCAAATTGTGTTGCGCTTAAATAAGGTTTAAACTCCACCTCGGCAACAACGCCCTGGTGTACCACCGGCCCTACAAATTTTTGTAACTGATTTTTTTCAATGGTTTTTAAGGGTATTTGTCTTACACCACAAGTTTTTTCGATTTGGCCAATAACCCTGCCTGAGCTTCCCTTAGCCAGTAATACCTGCTTCACCGGATGTTGCGAGCGAATGGCTTCTAAAACCGGTTGTCTTCCGTAAACGAACATTTTAAATTCCTGCTTTTTTAATTTCAATTTACTTAACCTGTCTTTGTATTGCAAAAAGGGCTTCGCCCAGGGGTAAAAGTTCTAAGTAAAATTGGCCTCCGGAATGGTACCTTAAAGCTTAAATTTGTGTATTGTTCAAGCTGAAGTGTGCACAATTGATTATGATGCTAAAGCTGGCCATCTTCTAAAAGGAGTTCTTTAAAAACAAGCGCATCTTCAAAGCTGGTCTGATTGTTAAAAAATACGTAAACTTCGCGGGCATCTGGTAAATGATCGATTTTGTTTTTCAAGTGAATCAAATCCTGTCGGCTGTAGCTGTAACGGTACATTTTATTTCCCGGCGGTTTGCCATGCAAGCGAAAATAGTAAATTCCCCCGGTTACACTGTTTTCTTTAAAAGGATCGACACAATGAATGAGTTGTAATTCCTCGCACAATTTTTTAACCAGTGCGCTTTCCCAATTCGAACGCAGTTCCAAAGCCAACTGAAACGAACCGCGGTCGATGGTATTAAAAAAGTGCTGCAAATTTCGAATGGCTTCTTCGGTTGGTTTAAAGAGTGGTGGGCATTGAAAAACAATTATCTTCGCTTTCAGAATGTCCGCCACCTGACGGGTCATTTGCCACGCCTTGAATACCTGTTCATTGTTGCGAAAGAGTCCCAACTGCTGCCGGTCAAATTCCTTCATTTTAGAACGACGGTAGGTCGGCATGTGACCAGGATGAGTAATCCCCTGCCATGCCTTCATGGTCCAGATGAAATTAGCAGGGGCTTCACTGGTCCACTTTTGTACGGTTTCTAAACGGGGTAAACTGTAAAAGGTAATTTGCAGTTCAATGGTTTCGAAAGTCTTAAAATATTTTTGTTTGGAAACCGGAAAACCACAACACCCTACATGAATGATTGCAGACATTAAAAGAACCTCTTTGTCTTCTTGTCAATAATTCTTTCTGATCCCTTTTTAACGGTATTACTAAAAAAATTTAAGCAGGAATTTTTCACTGTGCACAAAAAATTGGCCATTATTCCTTACTTGATTAAATTGCAGTTTTAATCGGGGAGAATTATGAAAATTAAGGATGCCAGTGCGGCAATTATCGCCGGAGGTAAGAGTCGGCGATTTGGAAGTCCCAAGTTCCAGGCAAAATTTCGCGACAAAACTTTAATAGAATACAGCCTTCGACTGGCCCAAAATCTCAGTGATCAGCTGCTTTTAATAGCCAATGACCCTGAATTGGAATCATTAATTGAAGTGCCGGTTTTTCCGGACCTGATTCCCAACAAGGGGCCTTTGGGCGGCATTTTGACAGCTTTAAGCAAAATAGACACGGAATGGCTCTTCGTGCTGCCCGTGGACATGCCATTACTCAAAGCGGACGTTTACTTTAAACTCTGGCAACAGCGTACTGATGACAAGCCGGCAGTGGCTACAAGTTCCAAAGGCATTGAATCCATGGTCAGCTTATGGCATCGTTCCCATCGACCTTTTATTGAAAAATTGATCCGGAATGATCAGCTAAAAATAAATCTGGCTTTAAAGGAATTGGCAGCTGTTCAAGTTCATTTTGGTGAAGAATCTGATTTTAACTTTTTCAACATAAATTTTAAAGAGGACATTGAAAAACTGGAGCGAATTGCTACGGAGCGGAGGTTGTTCTGATGTCATTAAGTGAGCTGAAAATCCTGCAAATTGTCGGTCCTAAAAACAGTGGCAAGACAGTACATGCAGAGTGGTTGATTGGCGAGCTTCGTAACAGGGGCTTAAAGATCGGAGCTCTTAAACATAGTGGCCATAACCATCCTATTGACCGGCCGGGCAGTGACTCATTTCGTCTGCAAAAAGCGGGTGCCAATCCAACAGTCTTTTGGAGCGCCGATGGCCTGGCTGTTTTTTACAGCGAAATTTCTCCTGAAATGAGCGATCAACTTTTGCAAGACTTTTTCAACAGTTGTGACCTTGTTGTGATTGAATCTTTCAGCCAATTGCCAGGGCCCAAACTGGTCATTGATCCGGATGGCAACCAATGGCAAAGTTTTAGCAATGTCATTGCCGTTATTTCTGAAAAGGAGCCCAAAACAGACTGTCCCATCTTTCAAAAAATGGATTCCGCTTTAATTGAGTTTCTTTTCCGTTATTTCGATTTGCCAAAAAACAAAAGCCCCGAAGTTTAACACCTCCGGGGCTGAATTTCATTAGGGTAGGTTAATGTCTTATTTGGTTTTAATCTGAATTTTTCTGCCTTTTGCTTCTTCGGTTTTTGGCAGATGAAGCGTTAACACACCATTTTTGTATTCGGCATCAATTTTGTCCACATTTACATCATTGGGCAGAGTTACACTACGCGTAAATTTCCCGAACCAGCGTTCACGACGGTACAGGGTACCTTCTTCCTTAATGTCTTCTTTCTTTTCACCGCTGATGGTCAGTACATCGTCTTTAATCTGGATGTCCAGATCATCTTTATCCATACCAGGAACTTCCAGAGTGATGCGGTACTCGTCCTTCAGTTCTTCAATGTTCATTAAAGGTACCAGACTGGTTACTGGTTCGGCAAGGCGAGTATCCATGCTGAAGAAATCATCCATCATACGATCAAAAACATCGCTTAAGCGACTTAAACCCATCATTGGTTCCCATTTGACTAACATGGCTCTCACCTC
>CAYNLJ010000143.1:0-5783 GCA_964398005.1 uncultured Caldithrix sp.
AGCTATTGAAGACAATCAAAATTCAAAACTCAAAATTTAAAATTTATTAATGTCTTCTGTGTGATTTCGACTATTTATTGTGGATTAAGTGCCTGACGAAAGAACACTTCTAATCAGCATTCTGTTCAATTAATTTTTTTAATTTAAACAAATTGGCTTCCAATAGCTGGGAGATTTTTTCGTTTGGGATCTGGAAGTTAAGACCTGGCATAAAAGTAAAAACAATTTTGTCCGGCCAAAGCTGATAATGGAGACCAAAATAGGTCACATAAGGTAAACGTACACCCGGCCGCCCAACCAGTGGCACATTGGGATAGATTCCCGGATGTGAAATCAGGACCTCCCGGCTGGTCATAGTGATTAATTTAAATTTCTTTAACAACCATAGTAAAGGCAAGATAAGCGTTTGTGACCAAATTTTTTGAAACTTTGAGCTGTTCATAAAAAATAATGTAAAAATATCAGAAAGTGGTAATTTACTACGCACTTTATCAATTACAGCTTTTTGGGAATCGATGGCCTTTAAAAACAGCTCAAAATACTCCTTGTTGTAAGAGTGACCATCTAAAAAATGATTCGTAAATTGTTTGACGTCTTCTGTAGAAACTATGGCTGTCGTTAGATCCATATAGCGATACTGGGCCAGGGAAACGAACTGATGTATGTTTACCTGTTTGTCTAATACTTGTTTTAGAGTCATTTGCAGGGCAATCACGAAACTTGGGATTCCTGGAATCCCTTTTTCTTTAAAAAAGTCACGGCCAATGGAATGGATGGTAAAGGTTGCCGGCTGATCCAGATCTTTAATTCGTTTCAGGTCTTTTTCTGCCAGTTTTATGAACTCATCTGATACCTGCCATTTAAGGAATGTGACAGGTAAAACTGCCGAGTGTTCATTAAGTGTCGGCGAAAAGTTCATTTGTGCCGCCCGACTCTGAATTTCAGATGCACCACGCATCATAACATTGCCATCCAGATAGGTGCTGAAGTTACCGATTACACAACTCTTGCCATTACCAAAAACAACCAGTTGTAAGCTACTGAACCACCAGCGATTGGCAAACTGTTGCTGAGTCCACAAAAAAGCCTGTTCGGTAGAATCCGGTAAAAGATCGGGCTCCAGGCAAAGCGTGACGAACACATGTTTTAGGGTGTCAAGAACGGAAGCATTTTGCGCGATTTCTCTCAATTTTTTAAAAATTTTTAATTGAATCGGCGCCGAGGGAGCGCTTATCAGGCCAACGGGAGGCCCGGTCTTAAGGTCAAGATTCAAAATATGTTGTAAAGTAAGCTTAAGCTTTTGTTCTAATTCGGGGTCTTGCCAGTCTTCAATCTCAAGCAGACAAAAATGATTGCGGAGGAGAATTAATATTAAATTGTCCTTAGCACTTTTAAAAATTTTAGAACCATTGGGACCAATAGTCACATTGGTAGAAAAAAAGTTAAAATATTGACCCATCTCCAGGGGACGGCCCATCCATCGGTCCTGGGAAAGTTTGCCCTGATGGATATCGAGATACAACGAACGGCAGGCCAGGATCAGGGAAATCGTGCGCTCTATCAGTGTTGTCTTTTGAGGATCATCTTGCAATGCCAGAGTTGCAGAAACCACAGGAAAGAACAAAACATTACTGCGCATGTCGGTGTGTTTTAAGTAGTGTTCTGGCTTTTGCTGCAGTTTTTTGTAAAATTTTAAAAATCCGGATATTTTCAGTACAAAATGCACAATAGCCTGAATGATGAAGTTTGAACTCAGATTCAGGGCTTTTAGCTGACGAATCTCCTTTTCCGTGGGTAGAGGAATAAGAGGCGGTTTTTCATAATTAGGGTGTTCTTCGTAAATTAATGTGGAACGAACTAGTTTATCCATCACCCTACCTCAAAACAAAAGACACAAAAAATTTAAAGAGGCAAAGGGCCTTGATCAATTAAAAATACCGAACAAATTTAATAGAATGATAAAAATGGAAACAGGAATGATGTAACGCATCATAAATATCCACAAAATGAGGAATTTTTTAAAATACTTTGAACCCAGTTCTATTTCCCGGGCCGCAACTTTTGCACCCCATACCCAACCAATAAAAATGGAAAGCAGCAGGGCGCCAAAGGCCAGGGAAAAATCCCCAAAGACAAAACTCATTTGACTTAAAAAATCAGGATCTGCTAAGCGCTTCGGAATTAATCCAAAATTTGTAAAAAACGAATTGGCTCCCTGTGAAAGGGCGGACGGCAGACCTAATAAAAAGGCAAACCCGGCGACAATCCAGACAATCTGTTTGCGATGGAGTTTCTTTTCATCAACCAGAAAGGCCACCGGTACTTCCAGCAGGGAAATGGTTGAAGTCAGCGCCGCAACGGAAAGCAACACAAAGAAAATCGCGCCAATAATAGTACCTGCCGGCATTTTCATGAACAATTCAGGAAAGACAACAAAAACTAGTTTGGCCCCCGCTTCCGGGTCCTGACCATTGGCAAACAAAGCCGGAAAAATAATCAAGCCGGCCATAAAGGCGATAAGCGAATCAAAAAAGACAATGTACCCGGCAGATGTAAAAAGGTCTTCTGATTTAGAAACATAGCTGCCGTAGGTAATCATCAGTCCCATACCCAGGCTTAAGGAAAAAAAGGCCTGACCGAGGGCGGCCAGGATGACATTACCATCAATTTTAGTGAAATCCGGCATTAAATAAAAACGTAAACCAGCTCCGGAGCCTGGTAATGAAACAGCATAGACAATTAGAACAATCATTAATACAAAGAGAATGGGCATTAAAATTTTTGACCAGCGTTCAATGCCACCAGATACACCACCGTGAACAATGGCAGCTGTGATGAAAATAAAAAAGGCGAATAAAAGGGTGACTTGCACAGGATCAGAGATAAAAGCAGTAAACTCACCCGGATTACCGGAAAGCATTTTAAATATATAGCCTACAGTCCAGCCGGCAATTACGCCATAAAAGGAAAGGATACCCAGTCCGGTTAGCACACCTAAATAACCGACGCCTTTCCAGACAGACCTTGGTTGAATGGCATCAATCGCACCTACTGGATTTTTTTGGGAGGAACGACCAAGAGCTAATTCGCCAAGCATGTAAGGTAAACCAATTACAACTACAATTAACAGGTAAATAATAACAAAGGCAGCGCCGCCATTTTTACCCACAATGTACGGGTATCGCCAGATATTGCCCAAGCCTATGGCTGAACCCGATGCGGCCAAAATGAAACCTAGTTTTGAACTCCATTCGCCCCTTTGATTTTTCATGCTTTGTCCTCCCGAACAACATATGAGAATAAATTAAGTTTAAATATAAAAAAAATGAGGATTTAATGACAAAATATATTTTGAACATTTTAAATAAAATTGTGTAAAGTTAAAAAAGTGTTAAGAAAATTTTAGAATTTTCTATTGAAATGTTCAAGGTTTGTTTTTAGCTTGAAAATACACAAGATAGAACTTACTTTTATGAATATGTAAATGTGATTAAAGTGGCAACCCGAAGTGAATAGATGCTTAAATTTATTAAAATTAAAAAATGAGTGCGTATGAAATTCTTTAAAGTACACTTGCTGTTGATTTTATTAACATTGTTTTCCTGTGGTGTTAAACAACCGGTTGAAAATACAGGAACAAACGAAAAAACCGGCCAGGTGTTTGTTACCACAGACCCTGTGCAGGGAGCTGCTATCATATTGGATGGAGTTGCCACTGGTCTTACAACACCGGACACCATAAAAAATGTATTACCGGGCAAGCACATCATTCGCGTTTTTCTTGATGGTTACCGGGCCAATCAGGATTCGTTTGCAGTTGATGTAAAAGCAGATGAAATTGCAGTAGTGAGCTTTCAATTGCAAAAGATCATTACTGCCGTTACTTTACGCATTGACAGTGATCCTCCGGGAGCAGCTATCCTTTTGGATAATCAAAACACAGGCAAACAGACACCTGATACCCTGACCGTTATTCCGGGAGACCATTCTTTACAACTGATTAAAAATGGCTTTACCATAAAGGACACCGCTTTTACCGCAGAACAGGAAGAAGTAAACGTCCATTTAAAACTTCCCGTTAAACAAAGAGTGCTGTTTGAATCTTTTGCCAATGTTTCCTGTGTGCCCTGTGTGGCAGCCACGGAAAACATGTTAAAATTTACCGAAGAACAGAAAGAAGATAATTATATTGTGCTGGAATACTTTGCCAACTGGCCCAGTCCCAATGATCCGTTCTACAAAACCGCTCCCAAGGATGTTGACCAACGCGTTACCTTCTACAATGTGCAAACGCTACCCACCTTAAAATTGAGAGGCACCACTGGCGTAGACCCCAACAACTACGATGAAATGGTCAGCAAATATCAGCAGGCGATTGCTGCACAAAATTCATCGATTGGTATTTCAATTGATAAACAATTAAATGACAATCAAATGACGGTCAAGGTAGAAATATTTGATTACAATAGCGAAACATCTAATTCCGATCTAAGGTTATTCGTAGCGATTTCCGAAGACAGTATTCACTTTGACAGCCCTCCCGGTTCCAATGGTATTAAAGATTTTGAATGGGTTTTTCGTGGTTTTTTGTCTGATCGCCAGGGCGATGTAATTGACAAAATGACTTTTGAATATTCAATAGACTGGCCTGCAAGCTGGCAGTATAGAAATAGTAAAATCATTGCATTTATTCAGAACATACAAAATAAACAAGTGTTACAAACAGGAGTCAATTGAGGAGGGGTTATGAAAAGCTGTCAGATTTTACTATTAATTGCTTTTGTAATTTTCGGTAATTTGTTTGCCGGAGTAAACAAGGTTTCTTCGGTTTTATTGGAGGAATCTTTTGAAGGCTCATTCCCACCAAGCGGTTGGACTACCTTTTCTGAAGGCATACCGTTGGAAGGTTGGCAGAAAAGCGGGGATAAGAGTCGAACAGGTTCTTATTCTGCCATGGCTGAAGCACAATATGTTTATGGCAGTAAAATTTGGTTGGTAACACCTTCACTTGATCTTTCCACGGCCAGCAGAGCCACTCTCTATTTTTATGAAGATACCGATGGCTGGGAAAACAGTAATGGTACTCACACTGTTTCAGTTTCTACTACCGTACCCAACGATCCCAATGCCTTTACAACCGTTTTGGAAATGACACCTTCCAATCACACCATCGCCGGCTTTTCGGGGAATGTAATGGAAGTTGATCTTTCGGCCTTTGCCGGGCAAAACACGGTTTATGTGGGGTTCAGTTACCTGGTACCTGGCAGCCCGAACTATCAATGGTATATTGATGATGTAAAAATTGTAATTCCATCTGATCACGATGTTATGGCTTTGTCTCTGGACATGCAAAGTCATTACGCACCCAATTCAAGCGTTCAACCCAAAGCCACTGTTAAAAACGAAGGTAAAAACACCGAAACCTTCGAGGTACAGTTTGGTTATTACGGCTGGGATGGCAGCGAAATCGTGATCAGTACTCAAACCGTCACAGCTCTGGCGCCCGGTGAAAAGACCCAGGTCACTTTTAACGAATACACTTTTGGCCAGGAAGGCTACACCTTTTTCGCCAAGACGGTTTTAGCTACCGATCAGGATAACAGTAATGATCTAACCACCATGTTTATTAATTCCTATGCCAGCCAGAAAGAAGTTGTGTTACCGGAAGAATTTACAGACACGGAATGTACCTATTGCCCCGGAGCAGCCAAAGCTTTGGACAGTCTGTACCATGCCTATCCGGATAATGTAGCCATCATTGCTTATCATGGTGGTTTTAGTGG
>CAYNLJ010000144.1:0-5760 GCA_964398005.1 uncultured Caldithrix sp.
GGCTCACGGCGCCCTGCTGACGACCTATCCGGGAGATGTTTCCATGGCCAAATTAAGCGAAGTGGAAGCCCTGGCCAAAGGTGGTTCGGCACGTGTACAAAGGTAATAAAGAAAGGCTGACTGTCACGTTGGCAGTCAGCCTTTTTTATTCAACCATCAATTAAAATTTAACAATCCTTTTATCGGCCGTTAATTTTACTTTTACCTCCAGCGGATCGTCCAATCCCAATGCCTTCATCTTCCGAACTGGACTTGCTCCTGCCACCAAAATGGAATAGGTGCCGGGTTGGTAGGCTCTTTGCCCTGCTTCATCCCAATAACTAAAAGCCGAAAGAGGCAGGCTAAATTTTATTTCTGCCATCTGCCCTGCTTTGATAAACACACGTTTAAAATCAGCTAACCACAGTTTGGGCAAGGTGCGGTTACCGGATTCATTTTTGATGTAAACCTGAACGACCTCTTCGGCATCGCGTTTGCCAGTATTTTTTACTGTAGCTGTAATCTCTACGGATTTCGAATTCTCAAATTCGGTGGTTTGCAATTTTAAATCCAGATAATCGAACGTTGTGTAAGACAGGCCGAAGCCAAACGGGAATAGCGGTTCCCCTGTCATGTAACGATAGGTTCTGCCCTGCATGGAATAATCCTCATAGGGAGGTAATTGTTCCATCGAAGCCGGGAAAGTAATCGGTAAGCGGCCGGAAGGTACCGCATCTCCAAAAATCAGATCTGCCAGCGCCCGTCCACCTTCCTGCCCCGGGTACCAGGCCAGAATAACGGCATCAGCCAGTTGCAATACTTCCTCAATCTGGATCGGACTACCTGCGGTTAGCACGACGATTAACGGATTTGTCCGCTTTTCGGCAATTTTCCTCAGATAAAAAAGCTGGTTTTCCGGAAGCTCAAGACTGTTCCGGTCACTTTTAAACGGTGAAGCAATCGCTTCGCCTTCTTCACCTTCCAGCAGATTGTTCATGCCCATGATCACAATGGTTACTTCAGCGCCCTGGGCCTCATTAATTCCCCAGCCCAGGCCGATTTTATTCATGACATCCAGTCGAAACGCACGCCGGTATTCCAGTCGTGTTCCCAGGCTAACCTTTTGACTGATCCCTTCCACAAAAGTCACCATTTGTCCCGCCAGACCATAGTAATTACCTAAAAGCGCATCCATATCGGCGGCGGTAGGCCCTACCACTAACAAGTCTTTCAAAGTTCGTTTTAAAGGAAGGACGCCATTGTTTTTTAGAAGAACCATGGACTTCAAGGCCGCCTGGTAAGCCAGTTTTCGATGGGCTTCACACTCGACCACCGAAGAATCCGGAAAACCATAGGGATTGCCCGGCAGATTCCCTAATATTCCCAACCGGAAACGGATCAGGTACAATTCACGCAGTCGTTGGTCAATCTCATCTTCGGTGATTAATCCTTGTTCGACAGCCTGATCAAGATATTTAAAACTGTAACCACAATTGAGGTTTACACCTGCTTTTAAAGCCTGTGCTGCGGCTTCCACAACATTACTTACCACTTTGTGCCCATTGAAAAAATCATGGATAGCTCCGCAGTCCGAAACAATGTAGCCGTCAAATCCCCAGTCCTTACGCAAAAGTTCGGTCAACAAAAAGGTGTTTCCGCAACAGGGCGAACCAAACAAACGATTGTAGGCACACATTACGCCAGCGACCTTGCCTTCCGTTACCGCAGCACGAAAGGCCGGCAAATAAGTATTGTACAAATCAAAATCAGATGGTTGCGCATTAAACTCATGACGCAATCCTTCCGGTCCGGAATGAACGGCAAAGTGTTTGGCGCAGGCTGCCGCTTTCAGGAAAAAAGGATGATCACCCTGCAGCCCTTTGATGAAGGCAACACCCATTCGGGAAGTTAATAGCGGATCTTCGCCAAACGTTTCCATGCCCCTTCCCCAACGGGGATCACGAAAAATGTTGATATTCGGCGACCAAAAAGTCAATCCACTGTAACGCATCTTTTTATTGCCGATTCTTTGTGCTGCTGCATATTTGGCCCTGGCCTCGGTAGCAATAGCCGCTGCTATTTGCTTGATTAATGAATCATCAAAGGTAGCGGCCAAAGCGATGGGCTGAGGGAAAACCGTCGCGCGCCCAAGACGGGCCACCCCATGCAATGCCTCGCTCCACCAGTTGTAAGCCGGAATATTTAACCGTTCAATGGCCGGCGATTCATTAAGCAGCTGAGAAACCTTTTCCTTTAAGGTCATCTGGCTAATTAAAGCATCGATTTGCCTGAGTGCTAATTCCCTCAAATTGGATTCAGAGGTTTGTCCATAAAGAAAATTTCCAATAATACAGAACAAAACCAACGTTCGACTTAATAATTTCATAAATGCTCCTCTCCTATTGACAACTTTCTTTTTTGTCCCCCAGAAGGGTGCCATGTATTTTATCTTGAAAAAAGCAACGACTCAAGAGTAATTTTAGTGAATCTCCTGGCATATACAGAACCGCAACAATTTACCTTTCTATCTTCATTCAGTGAATTAAATCATCTTAATAGAACAATTTTGTACTCCCATTTTCCAACATAATTTGTAAGGCGAACTAAATAAACTCCTGATGCTAATTCTTTCCCTTCAGAATTTCTACCATCCCAGTTCAGGGTTTTTAGACCTGTAGTATGGTGCTGAAAAGATCGTTTCAGAACACGTTGTCCCAAACTATTCAATATTTCAATCGTTACTTGCGAGGGTTTCCGGATATAATATTGAATCTTTACCGTTGCATTAAAAGGATTTGGGAAAATCCGTACTAAATGGCCGTTATGGTTTTCTGATACCTGTTCAATACCGGTCATAACAGGGACAAATTCCCACAGACACAACTCATTAGGTTCAAGTAACTTTCCTCCGGGGCTTTCTCGGGCAAATTCCAAAATTACCTGTTTGCCAGATTGTACGCATCGGGATTTTCTTTCATTCCCCCCTGGAAAAACTTCAAAATAGTTTTTTGAATTAATGGGGTTTTCCTGTAAATAAAAAATGGGTATTCGCTTTTTGCCCTCATAATTATATTTCTGTTCAACTGTAATTGTTGGTGGATTCGCAGAATAGTAATCATTGTAAGTAAACCCTTTATAAACTTCAAGATAATTTCCCGTCTTGAAATTTTGAATCGCATAAAAATATGGATAAATGAATTTAATACGCCATAATTGTCCGTTATCCGAATCCAACGAACTTTTCATTATAACCTGACCATGCTCTGTTGCGGTAAGCCATTCTTTGGTAGCCAGGTTGCGAATTTGGTACACTAACGTTGTATCCAAAAAAGAAGTGGGGCGCTCCTGCAACTCATATAAGATGATTTGGGATTCCGGATAGTCCTCGATCTTCACCGAAGTGTCCCCTCTAAGCACATAACAACCTAAAATTCCCGGATCACTTACATCAGGCAGTTTATTTTGTCCAAAATAAATTCCCCGTGCTGGTAAAGGTCCGGGCAAATGTTCGTATTGCTCGTGTAACAAATAAGTAAAATCAAATACCTTTGCATTGGGATTATTTGCACGGGTTGCACTCAGGTCGTTTTTGATGAATTGTAGGTTAAAAGGTGAATATGCCGAAATGATCCAACCGTAGTTTCCGATAAAAGTATTATTTTGAATACGAATATCAAAACATGGCTGGCCTTCACGATCAATATTCAAACCTCTTGCGGGATGAACATATTCAAACAGATTATTTTCAATTAAAATGTGATTTGTAAACTCTTCCAGATGAATCATATCTACATCCATCCGGTATCCTAAAAAATGATTATTGGTTATGATTACATTTTTCGTTTTGGAAAAGCCAATCCCTGTACCGTCAAACTTACAACTATCGATCAGTGTCCCATTTTCATCCCAAACTTCAGGATATTCCTCATTTCCGGCATCCATAGAAATGCCTCTTACATCATAATTTACACTATCAAAATCTGGACGAAACAAACACTTTTTAAAAATAATCTTAGGATGGAAATCAACTCTTCCATGCCGGTCGATTGAAAAACCAGTTTTGGTATAATCTAAGAAAGAAACGTTTCGGAAATACAACTCGGCGCCATTGCCAGCAAAAACCTGTATCCGGCTTCCTTTAAAACACACATTGGTTACCGTTATATTGTGGTAAAATTCTTCTACATTAGTATTATTGTAACTGGAATGCCTGAACCTTGTCAGATAAGTTGAATTGTTAGAGGCCTCAATCTGTAAATTTTTCAACCCGGTATGATCAGCAAACATGTTAATATGTAAAACATTTTTAAAAGTTGTTTGTAATTCACCGGCTCCGGCATCGGAAGGTAAATTCGGTGTTTGTGTAACTCCACAAAGCACAACTCCTTTGTTGACTAAAAGGCCCTGTCCCTCAAAATCATAAAGTTTACTGCGAAAAATGATTGTGTCTCCAGGACTTGCCTGATTGATGGTTTTTGTGATTTGATCTATCAAAATTTTCCCTGAGGCAGCCGGATACAGGGCATCAAAATCAATCACATGTTGTGCTATCAATCCATGAGCAAACAGAAAGCACAATGTAACATAAATGAAAAACTTGCTTCTTTTTTTTCCGCGTTTCAAGGCCTAATAATATCCGGTTTTTTGTAAAAAACTAAAATTAGATTTCTCTTCACTATTTGAGAATCCATTTCTTTATTTTTAAAGTTACAACCAAATGCATCATTTAAAAAATCTTAGCATTTAGTCATACTCTGTATTAAAGTTTTAATTTAGAATTTCAACGATTTTTGATCAAATAATTTTGTAAAATGTTAACAAAATTGCTTTTGAAAATTTTCCATATGGATGTACCTCAAAAATCACAAAATAAAAATTTTCATTATATTTGTCTTTGGCCAAAAGTTAGTTCATAAAAAAATGAGACGATCCAGGGGAATTGTAGCTGCAAAGAATACCCATATTTAATAATAGGCATCAGTTCTTAACAAGTTAAACATATAATGGATGAAGAGATTGCACCAAAACCAGCCGAACAGAGGATATTAAAAATGGAACTTCAATGAATCCCTCTTAGAATAAAAAACAGGTATTTAATGATAGGAGGTTATGACACAAACACATAAATTTATCATACATTTAAACCACTGGGAGTTACGGCCCCCAAGCGGTAGAACAGGTCATCGTATTTTCCTGCACCTGGTCCTGACTGATAACTTTCATAAAAAAATGTGGACGTGGACAAACTTAACAATAGCATGAACGAAAAAAAATTGTGCAAACAGGGAGGCTGGTGTTACTGAAACAAAGAAACAGAAGGTAATCTTTTCAATTTTACACTACGGATCATAAGAATGAAGTTTACGGAAGTAGAACGGGATTTTTAAACCAACATTTTCTAAAGGTGAAAAACAATCAGCTTTTAAGTTTCTAGAACGCGAATGTTTTTCTTTGAGATCGCCCCTTGGTTTAGATTGCGCCCATTTATCTTTAAGAATGAGGATTAGTTCATGAACACGTACAAGTAGTTTCCGGCGATTGAACTTTTTGCAACGTCAGTCAATGATTGTACGAAATTTTGACAACTGCCGGTTGGCCAGATAAGCCAGGCTTGTCCTCTTTTGAGTGATCAATTATTGTAAATCCCCACTTTTTCAGTGGAGGACATGCCAATTTTCGATAAATGATCAATAACAATCACATCAAATAAAAAGTAATGTAAAAACTTTAGACACTACAAATTCTTGAGTTAGGAAAAAGGCCTTATCTGGCCAACCAGCC
>CAYNLJ010000145.1:0-5754 GCA_964398005.1 uncultured Caldithrix sp.
ACATTGCCATGGAATTCGTTGAAGGTGGCAATCTTAAAGAATTTCTGGAGTCTACCGATCTTTCAGCCGAAGAAAAACTGGAACTGGCTTACAAAATAACGGAAGCCATTGCAGTTTTACACAAAAAGAACTTTATTCACCGAGATTTAAAGCCGGAAAACATTCTGGTCGATCAAAACCGGAACATTAAACTGACCGATTTCGGCATTGCTTTTAACGAAGATCTGCATCGCATGACCACCGAAGGTTCATTACTGGGAACACCGCTTTACATGTCCCCTGAACAAATTAATAATTTGCCATTGACACCTGCCAGTGATGTTTTTTCACTGGGAATCATATTTTACCAGTTGGTCACTGGTCGGCATCCCTTTCAGGCGCCACGCATCGGTGAAATCTTTTCCCAGATTTTAACAAAGCAAATTGATGATCTAACTGCCTATTCAGAAAGTTTTCCGGCCTGGTTCCTGGATTTAATTCAGAAGATGCTGGCAAAAGAGGTTGACCTGCGACCGGCTTCGGCAACTGAGCTTTTAAACGTTTTTCAAAAAAATCTGCAAATTGAATTGCCACCTCAAACTACGGAAATAGTTACAGAAGAAAGTAAAAAAGATTATGCGCTTTTTGCGATCGGTTCCGTGGCTTTTGTGTTCGTTTTAGCCCTGTTTTTATGGTGGTTCTGGAACACAGAACCCGATAATTCAAAAACACAAATGAACACTTCTACAGTGGATAGCAACCTGACAAAGCCTCTTCTTGACACAACGAAAATTCTGGCAAGCAACACGCCTGAGAACAAAGTGCAATCTCCATCGACAGAGAATAAACCTGATCACACGCAACCACAAACAAAGCCAGTCATTAACACAAAGCCCACCAATCAATTTAGTAAAGTGCTTATCAAAACCAATCCCTGGTGCCGTGTTTTTCTGAATTACCAGTTGGTCGATTCAACACCCATGTTAAAACCACTAAAGCTGAAGCCTGGCGAATATGTTTTAGGGCTGCAGAATCCCATGTTCCCGACCTACACACAGAAAATAAAAGTTGAACCCGGTAAGAATCATGAATTCGAATTTAAACTCGATTCCCTCTTTTCGCGTCTGGATTTACAGGTGCTGCCCTGGGGCGACGTGTACATTGATGGTAAATACCTTGGCAAAACGCCTTTGCAAAAACCCATTTTTGTGACGCGGGAAAAACACATCCTGGAAATTAAAAACGATTTTTACGGCACCTACACCGATACCATAGATTTCAGCCAGACAGGTAGAGTGCAGAAGCAGATTGCCTTAAAAGATTTAAAAAAATAAGTCAGCATGAGGATATTTTATGGGTAGTAAAACCGGAGTTGTTTTAATTTTAATCGTCTTTTCGGTAGTACGTTTAAGTGCACAAAGTCATGTCTCCCGTCAAATTGAAGATCTGGAACAGGAATTCCGCTCTTTTAACTATGAAAAAGTTCTTGAAAAAGGTAATTTTTTACTGTCCGATCCTTACGTTACCAAACAGGACAGCCTGCAAATTTTAAAATACATGCTGAATTCTTCCTATGCTCTGGCCGATACCACTGAAGCAAAAAAAATCATTCATAAAATCATTAAATGTGACCCTGATTTTGCTTTAAATCCAATGGAAACATCTCCTAAAATCATTGAATTTTACGAGCATGTTAAAAAACAAATTAAGGCTCATAAACCGCTGGTTCCGTTAAAGCCGGTTGTCCGCACGATCATTAAACCAATGTCTCTGCCAACCACATCATCCTTCCTGAGTTTGTTGTTACCCGGAAGCGGTCATTTGCATCAAAAATTTAAAAGAAAAGGATGGATTTTTACGGGGATCAGCAGCGCAGTTTTAGGAGGGCTGATTTACTCAGGCATTAAATCATCTCAAACAAGAAAGGATTATCTGGCAGCTCGGCCTGGTGCCGATTTTAATAAGCTGTACAAGAAGTACAATGATTTTTACCGTTTACGGAATTTATTGTTTATTTCCTTTTTAGTCTGGGATGGCTATGTGTACTATGATCTGCAAAAAGAGTGGCGATTTCGCATCAAAACGCAGATTAAAGAAGAGACGCTCTCCCTGCAACTTTCCTGGCAATTCTAAGTGGACTACGCATTTTTTTCATAGCTATGTATTTTTTTCATAGTCATTTTTGCGTTTAACTTATTTCAAAATTTTAAATTATTTTATAACCTTATTATTATCAATCAGTTATGCAATTAGCGGAATAGCCGAAAACTTTGGCACAATAATTGAAGAATTAAACGTGAGAAAATCGCAATGTAAAATCAACCTTAAGGAGGTACCATGAAGCGATCCAAACTATTTACCGTGTTAGCAGGTCTAATCATTGTGATGATGGCCTTTGGTCTAACACAAGCTCAGAATTTGGGTGGGTTTACAACCCTGCTCACCGGTCAGGTAACTGCCGGCGATGATTCCATGCCGGTTCCCAATTTCAAAATGAAGCTTACGTTTAAGAACGACACCGTCAGTTTTCGTACTCTGATCATGACGGACGAAAATGGCTTCTATTCACAAACTGTATTGAAGAATAACACCTATACGTTGACCAGTCTGGACACATTTACCTACTACGGCTTTACTGAAGATATCGAGGTTAAAGAACTGCCCGTAGAACATAACATCCATTTAATGAAACGTACCGATCTGGTAAATGTTAACGGCTCGGTTGTGTTTAATGGTAATCCTGTAGAGACCAATGTGTACTTCTTAAAGATCCCGGATGACGTTGATCTGAATGATTTCAGAGAATTTGAAGCTTATTTTAAAGTTCCTAAACCCATGCTCAAATGGGCCTCTTACGAAACAAGTACGGATGCTTCAGGCAATTTCATGGTTGAAATGATCCCGGGCAAATATGTGGTTCATATTCCTGCCGATCATCAAGCAGGTTATTTAAACTACTGGGCTGCTTTTCAGGTAACCGGTGACACCACTTTAGACGCCTTTAACATGAAAGAATTAAAGACTATCTCCGGACATGTGAACAATGCTGATCAATATGATATGGTTATGATTTATGCTCATCCTTTGCGTCCTTCCCGTCCTTTTATGGCCAGTCCGGACAGCGTCAATGATTTTAACCTGGAAGTGGCTCCGGGAACTTACATCTTACGTTGCGTAGCCTACTTTGACGATTTCAAATACATGGTTTTTTATGACAGTGTTTTCACCGCCAAAGAAGCAACCAAGATTGAAGTTCAGGATGACGTTTCCGGTATCGTCTTTAATTTACCGGAACCGATCGTTTATCCGTTCAGCGTAAGTGGTACGGTAACCAGTCGTCAGAGTGGTTTACCACTGGAAGGCGCCAATGTTGCCTTCGTCAGCTACAACTTTATGAGCAACCTGTGGCAAGGGTACGAAGCCACTACCGATGCCCAGGGCTATTACAAAGTTGAAGGCTACACCATGTTAAAAGAAGATTCGCTGGTTGGTTTCGCCTGGAAAGATTCTACTTTCTTCGCTCAGTTTTACAAAGACAAAGCAACCATGTTCTCGGCTGACCCAATTATCTATCATGCTAACGAAGATGTTACCGGTATTGACTTTGCCCTGGATACCATTGACACGCAAAATGGTTTCAGCATTTCCGGTATGCTGATGAACGAAAAAGGCGAACCGATCCCCATGGGTCAGGTTACTGCTTACACAACTGCTACCAATGTTGGCGTGATTACAGCTCAGGTCGATTCTACCGGTCACTATGCCTTTGATCCTGTATTCCCGACTGGCAGCGTGGTTTACTTGACCGCCTGGGGTGGCTTTGACTACCTGCCCGAAATTTACAACGATGCCAAAACCTGGAAAGAGGCTGATGCAATTTTTATCCAGGGTTCTGACGTAACCGGTATCAACTTCATTTTAGAAGAAAAGAAACCGATGCGTCTGCCATTGGCTAAAATTAAGGGCTGGATCAAATCTCAGATTGGAAACCTGGCCAAAGCTTCTGCTACAGACAACCATACTGGTGCCATCGTCTATGTGCGTCCTGAAGGTGAAAAAGAGTGGACCAGCTACACTTACGTAAAATCTGATGGCAGCTTTAACATCCCGGTTGAATCGGATGGTGTTTATGAATATCTGGTAACCGAAAAAGACGGTAGTGAAGCAAGAGGAACCATTACGGTCGAAAACCTGGAAGCTGAAGTTACTGTTGAAATTACCAGTATTGCCGATCCTTCTGACAATCTGGTTATCAAAACCGATCAGTTGTTTGATGCTTATCCAAACCCGTTCAACCCAAGCACAACCATCAAAGTACAGATGGCTCAGAACGGACCAGCCAAACTGGTTGTCTACAACGTACTCGGTCAGAAAGTTAAGACCCTGTTTGATGGTAGTTTGCAGGCTGGTTCCCAGAAATTTGTCTGGAATGGAAAAGATGACAACGGCCGTCAGGTTGCCAGTGGTCTCTACTTCTATCAATTGAAAACTCAGAACACTGTGCAAACCAAAGCCGTGATGTTCCTGAAATAAGCAAACCCACCCAAAGCCCACAAAGCGAAAAACCTCGAAGCATATTGCTTCGAGGTTTTTTATTTTTAGCAGAAAATCCAAGTTCAATCCTATTGTAATTCTATTTCGTATTTATTTGCTACCTGATCGGTTTCGAATAATATTAGCCTTAGGTTCTCCAAAAACTAAACTATTTTGGCCTGTTGAATTTTTGGAATCCGTTTTCAAAAAATTCAATGATAATCGGTAATCATCGTTGGCTTTTTTTACAATATAGTCGCTTAAAACAAGACTTCATCATTAAGCAAAATACCTGACTCTGACGTGTTTAGAACATTAAATTGTTTCTTTAAAGCTTCAGGAGCTGAATCGACCACAAAGGCTTTACCTGCCCAGTGTAACAGGTCCAGGTCGTTAAAATCATTGCCAATGGCAATGGTATTTTCCGGTAAAATATTCAACCGCCGGGACAGCCATTGAGCGGCAAGGGCTTTGTTGGTTCCCCTGTCAAAAATCTCGAGCCAAACGGAATGGCCATCCAACGGTGATGTGGTTCTGATTACATTAATTTTATGTCGGATTTTTTGCAACTCCTTCTCAACCTGAACCATCTGGTTGGTAATGACCAGGATTTGACTGGCCGCTTCCCCTTTTTGTCTTTTTTCCAGAGGTTGAGCAAAATCCCGGTACAAATCAAAACGTCTTTCAAAATCTGCAGGTAAAGATGGGCCTAAATAATAATAGAAATAATGATTGTCGGGCAATGATCGGTGAACAAAAAAAGAATGTTTTGATGCCCTCAAAATATCAATGATCTGATCGACTAATGGGCCAGGAATCTGGCTGGCCCGAATGATTTTCTGTGTTGACCAATCCATAATGCCGGCACCCGTCGAAAAAATCAGGTAATCCAGAGGGAAGGTATCGTCAATGACTTTTTTTAAAGAATACAGGGAACGTCCGGTGGCAATTACCCGAACCAGTTGCCCTTCGAGTTCCATTAATCGCCTTACATCCTGGGTCGCAATGAATTTACCCGTTTGAAATAGAGTGCCATCGAAATCCAGTAATAACATCCGTGAAATAGCCGCCTCCTTTTCAACGGATCAAAGCAATTTTGCGGTTTAAATTAACATCTTTTCCTGAAACATGAACAAAATATTGCCCCGAAGCCAACGCCTTGCCATTGCTATCAGTACCATCCCAGGCAAACTGGTATTGCCCGGAAGCAAACAATTTATTTTCCAGGACACAAACTTCTCT
>CAYNLJ010000146.1:0-5726 GCA_964398005.1 uncultured Caldithrix sp.
AATAACGCAAAAAGACAAAATTAAAGGTGGTTACTATGAGTTACTGGACGAATTCTGAACAAGATATTAAAGCCATGCTTGAAACCATTGGTGTTAAAGATTTTGAAGAACTTATTGCCAACATTCCGGAAAAATTAAGATTCAAGGGTGATTACCAGCTCCCTGAAGCTATTTCCGAATTTGAAGCACAGCAGTTATTACACAAACTGGCTGAGAAAAATCTGCCACTCATCCCGTTTGCCGGCGGTGGCGCTTACGATCATTACATTCCGGCCGTAGTGGATGAAATTTCCTCGCGCCCAGAATTTTACACCTCCTACACGCCTTACCAGGCTGAAGTAAGTCAGGGCAATTTGCAGGTCATGTACGAATTCCAATCGCTGATTTGCGAACTGACGCAAATGGATGTGACCAATGCTTCCATGTACGAAGCCGGTTCTGCGCTGGCCGAAGCCATTCTGATGGCAATCAGCCATACGCGCAATAAAAAAATCTTTTTGCCGGCCAGTTTGAATCAGCGCTACAAAAAGGTCGTGGAAACTTACCTGCGCCATATGGATGTGGAAATTATTGAAATACCAACCAAACAATTTACTTTAGACCTGCAGTTTGTTAAAGAAAATTTTAATGATGAGGTCGCCTGTCTTGTAGTGCAAAACCCCAACTTCTTTGGTTTTTTAGAAAATGTGGACGAATTGAATCAGATTCGTGCCGAATCAAAAGCCTTGCTGATTTATCTTTACGATCCCATCTCCCTGGGCTTGTTAAAAACGCCGGGTGAGTTTGATGCCGATATTGCCGTAGCTGAGGGTCAGGCTTTGGGTAACCCACTAAATTTTGGCGGCCCCTATGTTGGTCTCTTTTCTGCAAAGGAAACCCTGCTGCGTAAAATGCCCGGGCGAATTGCCGGTGAAACCAAAGACGTGGACGGTAAACGCGGGTATGTGTTAACCCTGCAAACACGTGAACAACACATTCGTCGCGAAAAGGCTACTTCCAATATTTGTACCAATTCAGGACTTTTAACCCTAAGAGCGGCTGTTTACCTTTCTGCCTTAGGTAAAAAAGGTGTGCAACAGGTTGCCAATCTGTGTTTAAACAAGGCCCACTATCTGGCAGAAGAATTACAAAAGTTGCCGGGGATTGAACTGGCTTCTGAAGCACCGTTCTTTAAGGAATTTACCATTAAATTAGCCGTGGATGCCGATGTTGTTGTTCAACGCTTTCTGGAAAAGGGTATGTTGGCCGGTATTAGTTTGAATTCCATTGGTTTAAAAGACCATTTACTGGTCGCTGTAACTGAAAAGAGAACCAAAGAAGAATTAGATGCTTACATTGATTTGATGAAACATATTTTGAATTGAGGGATTTATGCCATCCATCCTTATCGCAGACGACAATGCAGAGATGCTGGAAACCTTGGAACGCATCTTTGCCTTGTACGAATTTGATGTTTTCAAAGCAGAAAATGGCAAAAAAGCCATTGAGATCGCGGAAAAGGAATTACCCGATCTGATCATTCTGGATGCCAAAATGCCGGTCATGGATGGCTTTGAAGCGTGCAAAATTTTAAAAACAAATCATCACACGCGTGATATTCCGGTCGTCTTTTTAACAGCCAATTACATTCAACCAACTGACCGGGTTACCGGTTTACAATTGGGTGCCGATGACTATTTGCTGAAGCCCTTTAATTCCAAGGAACTGGTGGCCCGGGTCAAAAGCATCATTAAGCGTAATGAAATATTGCGCATGCTTAAGGATGAAAATCATCGTCTGGCGGAAACCACAAAAAAAATCCAGCGGGAATTAAAAGCCGTGCTGGAACATTCGCAGGTGGTAAGTGCCAATCCGATGATTGATCAGTTGACCGGTTTGTACAATTTTAACTTTTTCAAGATTCGCCTGAAGGAAGAAATACAAATCGCAGCCCGCTACGGCGCCGATTTGGGGTTGGCTGTTATTTTGGTTGAAAACTTTGATCAAATCAATGAAATGTTAGGTCATCAACTGGGCAATTACATTTTGATGAAGATGGCCAATTTTTTGTTGACCAAAACGCGCAAGGCCGATGTGCTGGCGCGTTCGGGCGAAGGTTTGTTTTACGTGTTAATGCCGCACACCGATGCTGAAGGTGCCTTTATTGAATCTGAACGTATTCGTGTGGTACTCTCAACTACAGACTATCTGGATGAAGAAATCCTGGAAACCCTGCATCCGGGAAAACGTAAGATTACTGAATTACAAAATTTAGTGGTTAAAGTTGGGGTCATAGCCTCTACTTCGGAACAACTAAAATCGGAAACCGTTGATTCCATATTACTACGATTAAATCGTTGCCTGGATTTGGCAAAAGAGAAAAATTACAGCGTAACCATTGCGGAAAATAAGATGGATGAGGAGTAAAAATGTACCGAAAATTAATCTTCGAATTGAGTAAAGAAGGACGTGAAGGACATAGCTTACCAAAATGTGACGTACCTGAAAAAGAGATTAAACAACTGATTCCTGAAAAATTTTTACGTGCCAAGGCCGCAGAACTACCACAGGTGGCCGAAAATGAAGTTGTGCGCCATTTCGTAACACTTTCCACTTTAAACCACCACGTGGACAAATCATTTTACCCGCTGGGTTCCTGTACCATGAAGTACAATCCCAAAATCAATGAAAAAGTGGCAAGTTTGCCTGGTTTTACGAATTTACATCCGGATCAGCCGGAAGCCTACAGCCAGGGCGCTTTGCAGCTGATGTACGAGCTGGGAGAGTTGCTAAAGGAAATCACGGGCTTTAGTGCTATTACTTTGCAACCGGCAGCCGGTGCTCAGGGTGAATTAACCGGCCTGTTGCTGATTAAGAAATACCATCAGATGAAAGGACGTCAGCGGACTATTATTCTGGTGCCGGATTCCGCTCATGGAACCAATCCTGCTTCGGCGGCCATTTCAGGTTTCCAGATTAAAACCATTAAATCGACCAGCGAAGGGCTGGTTGACCTGGAAGACCTGCGGGCCAAAACCGATGAAACCGTTGCCGGCATCATGTTGACCAATCCCAGCACGTTGGGTATTTTCGAAACTCAATTGGAAGAAATTCGCGCCATTATGGATCAGGTTGATGCACTGATGTACATGGACGGGGCCAATCTGAACGCTCTGTTTGGTATTGTCCGGCCTGCCGATACCGGCTTTGACGTCATGCACATTAATTTGCACAAATCTTTTTCCACCCCACATGGTGGTGGCGGACCAGGTTCCGGTCCGGTGGCCGTTAATGACAAGTTAAAAGATTTTCTGCCAGTTCCAGTTGTGGTTAAAGAAAACGATCAGTACCTGCTTAAGCATGATCTGCCCAATACCATCGGCAAAGTGCATTCATTTAATGGGAATTTTGGCATGTTCGTGCGGGCTTACACTTACATTCGCATACTTGGTAAAAGTGGCTTACCACAGGTGAGTCGCCATGCCATCATCAACGCCAATTATCTGAAAGCCCAATTGAAAGACCTTTTTGAACTGCAATACCCGGCACCTACCATGCATGAATTCGTTCTGTCTGCCGAAAAACAGAAAAAGCGAGGTGCCAAAGCTCTGGACATTGCCAAACGCTTACTGGATTATGGCGTTCATCCGCCCACCATTTATTTCCCACTGATTGTTAAAGAAGCCATGATGATCGAACCCAGCGAAAGTGAAAGCAAAGAAATGCTGGATATGTTTGTACAAATCCTGTTTGAAATTGATCGCGAGATCGAAGAAAAACCGGAAACTGTTTTAAATGCACCGCATCATACCCCGGTTCGCCGACTGGATGAAGCTGGTGCTGTCAAAAACTTAAATATCAACTATTTTAAATTTACTGTGTAAGTCAATCGGGAGTGGGGATGGGAGCCAAAATATTAATTGTGGATGATAATCCCAATGTTTTAAGGTTATTAAATATTACCCTGACCAAAGCCGGAAAAGATTATAAAATCATTGAGGCTGAAAACGGTGAACGGGCTTTTGAAATCGCCAATAAGGAAAAACCCGACCTGATTATTTCCGATGTGATGATGCCTCAAATGGATGGAATTGAATTGTGCTGGATGATCAGGGAAAATTCTGAAATTCCTCTCGTCCCTTTTATCTTTTTAACTTCCTTTGATGATCCTGAAATGGAGATCAGAGGCTTTAGAGCCGGTGCCGATGAGTATCTGAGTAAACCAATTGACCGAAAACTCCTGTTGCGACGTGTCGAAGAACTTTTGGCCCGTTCGCAAAATGTTAAAAAAATTGAAAACAAGAGTGAAAGACAGAAGGGCTTTTCAGGAGACTTGCACGACCTTTCCCTGGTTGAAGTAGCTCAAATGTTGAATTTAAATAAGAAAACCGGGCTGCTAAAAGTGGAGGGGAAAATTTCTGGCACCATCTATTTCAAAGATGGTCAGTTATGGTATGCAAAGAGTGACCATAATGAAGGCGAAGCGGCCATGTACGAACTGGTACCGCTGGAAGAAGGTACGTTTCAGTTCACTTCTCAGGAAGTAAATGTAGAACGAAATGTGCACAACTCAACCATGAATGTCATCATGGAAGCTTGCCGGATTATGGACGAAGCAAAACATAGAGAAGAATCCGATAATTAAGCAGAAGTTGTTTAATCAATTAAGCATTAATATGCGTTCCCCACGTCATTAAAATTGTAAGAAAATTTGATCTTTTAACAAGGATAATCGCTAATGGCAGCTAATTTAAAAAAGGTCAACAAAGAGGTTATCATTATTGGTGGTGGTCCTGCCGGCCTGAAGGCTGCAGAAATTGCCAGCAAAAAAAAGTTGGATTATGTGGTTCTCGAAAAAGGCAAACCCGGCCAGGCCTGGGCCGATTTACGGCCGGATTTGTTGATGCTCTCGCCCTGTTTGCCACAAAGAGACTGGACCAGCCTTTCGACCCGACTACCCATCTGGAAAATGGATGTACAACGACCTTATTGCACGGCTCAGCAATTTGCTCAATATCTCGAGGCCTATTGCGATTTTTTTCAGCTGGAAGTGCAATCAAGGCAGCCGGCTCTAAATGTTCAACGCACTAATGATGGACAATACGTTGTTCAAACTAAAACCCATGAATACACGGCACCTGTTTTGCTGGTAGGCACCGGCATTTTTGGAAATCCCTATTTCCCGGAAATCCCTGGTACTGAAAACAATCCACATGTTATGCATTCCCATTTTTATCGTAATAAAATGGATTTTAAAAATCAGCGTGTGCTGGTGGTGGGTGGTGGCAACAGTGCTGCCGAAACAGCCATTGACCTTGTAGGCTATTCGCTGGTTTATTTGATTACCCGTGATGAATTGCAGTACTTTTCAGACACTAAAAAATTGTACCACATTCGTGGTGTGTACGAAAGTTATCTTAAAGAATTAATCTCCATGGAGATCATTCGTTACAAAGCATATCAGGAAATCACACATATTGAAGAAAATGTGGTTCACTTTCGCGACTGGCAGTTGGAAGTTGATAAAGTGATCTTTGCTACCGGGTATCATGGTGATTTACAGGTTTTAAATAATTTTAAACTACGGGTAAATCGTAAAAATTATCCGGAAGTGACCGAAGGCGGGGAAAGCATTCAATATCCACGTTTATTTTTTATTGGCCCGTTATTTTTTCAGGGCATGTCTACCAATGTCATACACGGGTTTGTTAAACAGATTCCCAAAACCTTGGATCGGGTAGAAAGTT
>CAYNLJ010000147.1:0-5707 GCA_964398005.1 uncultured Caldithrix sp.
TCCTTTCGTTCGTTGTAAAAGACCTCGATTTCTGCTGAATCACGCAGGAAATCAAGTTTCCTGATTTCAAAGCGCTTGATATTCAATCCTGTACGCCGATTAAGATCAGCCAGCAGCTCGTTTTGGCTTTGTGTGTGAATGTTTTCAATTTTTTCGTAGATTAATTTTACGGAGTTTTCACTGTTTTTAAGCAATCGCGTTTCAACCAGCCACAGACCGGCAATCACAATGGAATTGGTGAACAGTAACTCGGCAAAACTCAATTTTTGATTGGCAAAAGCATTGATCACCGAAATGCCGATGACAATAAACAGATAGGTCATCTCTTTGATGGGCAGGGTTTCTGTTCGGTAGTGTACAATGCGAAATATGGCAAACAAACCCAAAGCAAAACCGAGTTCCATTTTAATGTTACTCAGCAGGTAACAAAGCAAAAAGACAATGATGCCGATGCTGAAAAAATTGAAGTAAAAATCCTTACGCACCTTGTTTCTGCTGTTTTTAGCGTACACAAAGTGAATGATGAACAGAAGAGACAGGGCATTAAAGAAAAACAGCAAAAAAAGCTGACCAAGCTGATCCGGATTAATGAGCTTCAGCCCCAACACCTGCAGGGCATCAAAAATATTTACATCACTTAATACTTGTTCCATTTCAACCTCCAATTGCGTAAAGGTTTTTCATCAAGGGCTGACCGGTATTAAATCTCTCAATATTACGCAGTTTTATTTTGAAATTGTTTTGTTTTAATGTCCTCTCCAGCAGGGCCCGTCCAATGCAGTATTTGCTAAAGCCGGTTTCCTGAATATGGTGTTCTTTTAAAGCCTGATAAAGAGGAGAAGTGTTCAATCTGCCATCGGCTTTGATTTCAATGATCACCAAATCTGAAATCTTTTTCTCCCGCTCTGGCCTGAAAAAAGTCAGGTCTGTGTCAATGGTGCAACGTTCATTAAAAGAACGATTCACCAGTGTAATCCGTTTAAACTGATTTTCCAGCACCGGTCGGATCAACAGCGGATCAAACGGCGTGTGCTGAACAATAAAATGTTGTTCCAGAGGATTCAGCGTTGCATTCCGGTTCAGTGTGGCCATTCTTTTTTTGATGGTGCGTCCTTTGTTGTTTTTGAATTTAATCTCCAGAAAAGTTGAATCGGACAGCACATAAGAGCGCTTACGGATCTTGTAACGATTGAGCTTGCCGTTGTGATGGGCCAGATACATGGAATTTTCCGGCGTATCATAATAAATGGTATGATACAATTGCCTTTCAAAACCAAAGATTTCCAAAACGTAATAGTGATGTCTTATTTGGAGCAAAAGATCGCTTAAAATTTCTTTTGGTAAGCAAAATTTGCGGTCAATCCGGTTGAGAAATCTGACCTTTTCCATTTGTTCCAGAGAGATCGCTTGAAATAAACTTGTGATGTCTGATTCCATGACAAACCTTTCTTTTCCATGTGCAAGTTTTACAACTTACCTTCAAACTGCTTTTTAATTACTTTGACGTGAAAAAGATAAAATTCTTGCGCCGGATTTTACTTTTGAGTGAGACATGAAATTAATTGAGATGTTTTGACAATATTTTGGGATTTAAACGAAACCCTTGATATGTTCATAATTTTTCAAAGGCTTTATAAACACATTTTCCATTAAATACAAAAAAACCTCACACAAATGGTGAGGTTTTTTAAAATGGTTTATTCCGGTCTTCCAGGTGGAGGGGGCGGCTGTTGTGGATTTGGGCCCGGCCCTTTTGGCTGCGGCGACATCTTTGGCCGAAACGCTTCGTTCATCAAAAGTCGCAGTTTTTCTTTTTGTCCCGGCCCGCAAAGATCCTTTAGCGCCAAAAAGTGTTTAAAGGTCACCCTTTCCAATTCGGCCTGCTTTGCCAAGACCAGATTAAGCAGGGAATCTGAAATGGATTTGGGGGCCTGCTCGGCCAGTACCTGATCAAACATCTGGTGTTTTAATTCCCGAATTTCTTCATTGAGCCGTTCCACTTGTTCCCGATGTTCCTGACGTAACTGTAAATATCTTTCCACCTGCGCATCATCAAATCCCAACTGATCCTTAAGCAACTGTTTAATCCGCTGTTCGCCCTGCTCCGCTGGGAACGCGCCTCGCCCGGGGGCCGGCTGTTTGGGGCGACCCAACCACAACACCGTTAGTGTTGCCAGGTTCAGGACAATCAAAAAAACGATGGTCCATTGTAAATACCGGTTTTGCTTAAAAACATCCATAACAACATCCTATTTTAAATTTAAAATTTCTACACTACTACTTTGACTCTGAAAATCTTCCGACAAGAGTGAAATCAGCTCCTGTCGGGCGTTGTTGGTGGTGTCTGTTTTTTGGCTTAAATACACGGTTGCGCTGGTGATGTTCAAAAGCAGTAGAATGACCAACAAGGCAGGCTTGAGTACAGCACCCCAGACACCTGCTTTTTTCTCCCTCTCATTTAGTCGCGCCTGCAACCTTGTGTAAAAATAGGGATCGGGAGGCAGCTTTGGAGCCTTGTCGAACTGCTCCAATGTTTTGTCTATTTCCCTTTCAATCTTTTGCTTTTTGTTCATTTTGAACACCCTTTGTTAAGTTTTTAGATTTGCTTTTCGTAATAGTCAAACAAAATCTTTTTTAAATTCTTTTTAGCCCGGTGAATCAATGACTCCACCGCAGAAAGTGACAGTTGCATGATGTCGGCTATTTCCTGATTACTAAAGCCTTCATATTTGCTCAAAACAATGGCCTTCTTCTGATTTTCCGGCAGGCGGTCCAGCGCCTGCTGCAAGACCTGATGACGTTGGGCGTCTTCCAGATTCTGGTGCGGGTCGCCATCCGAACTGACCGGCAACTCTTCCTCTTCTTCACCAAAACCGAAAATAGACACCAGTTGAGCAAAGCGCTTTTTCCGCTTCTTCTTCCTTAAAAAGTCAATCGATTTATTGACGGCAATACGATAAATCCAGGTCGAAAGCTGTGCTTCATCCCGGAAATGCTCCAGTGATTCATAAACCTGCACAAAAACTTCCTGAGCCAGGTCATCGGCATCCTGCGCATTTTTCACGAAGCGAAAACAGGTGTTGCGTACTTTTTCCTGATGTGCTTCTACAATCGAGCGAAAATTGACTGACTGTTGCATGCAATCCTTTGTCTAAATTCTTCGTTTTTTTGCCGTCTGATTATTTGGACGTCAACTTTTTTCAAATCTTGCGCCCTCTGCAAAAAAATTAGAGTTTTTGGGATATTTAATAATTTTAATGAACCATACTAAACCTAACAGAAAAAAATTTTGAGTTTTGAATTTTAAATTTTGAATTATTTTATTGAATATCGCCAACAACTCCAGAAAAGGTACATTGTACCTTTAAAACTGTTCTTAATTCAAATAATCAGAAATTATCCTTAAATATAGATGTAGTTCATTCAAAACTCAACATTCAATATCTTTACTGAATGCTTAATCCGCTTAGAATAGATACCTGCTGTTTTAAATGGATTGTGATCGGGTAGGCAAATTTATGAGTTTGTTTACTCCAATTGCGCCAAAAGGACATTGTTCATAACATTCCAAGCAATTGGTACACAAATCGGGAAAATACTCAGGAATAGGCATTTCCCGTTCCTGAACCAAAGCTTCCGTTGGGCAGACATCCGAGCAAATGCCACAACCAAGGCAATTTTCTGGTAAAATTTTAATAAAACCTTCCATGGTTTTAATTATCTTCCTGAGTAAACAGTTTAACCGCTTTTCCAAATCCCCAGATAAAAATCAGGAGTAAGACCGGAAAACAAACGTAAAAGGTCCATTGTGCCAGTTCTAACCCATGGGGTGTTGCATTAGAACGTAAATATTCTTTAATAAACGACCAAAAAGAACTGGGATGTAAATTCAGGTATTCACTACTCGGAGCTTCCATCACAATGGAGAATCCAATGATATTCAAAAGATTGGCCCAGAATATCAGCCACAAAGCGCTTTTTCCGCTCTTTTGGGATAGATCATGCCCACCACACAACAAGCGCTTAACCAGTGCGACTGCAAATAAAATAGTTGCAACCGGAACAAAAGGGACCGCAATTTTAATGTCGGCCATGATATCCGGATTTAAGACCAAAAAGCCAACCAGCACTACAACAGCTAAAAAGAAATCAGCGAGCACCGTACTTAGCATTTCAAGCCATTCAATAGAAACGCGCAACGTTAACTGATCTTTTAATTTTTGGTAATAGGGCTGAATAATTACAAGTCCCAATGCGAAAAAACCAAGCATGATGGAAATATTCAGCAATGTTTGTAGCGTCCAGATTTCTAAGCCTTTAGCAATATCATGTGCCATTCTGATGATCCTTCTGTTTGGTGTTTCTTTAATCTAATTTAAGAAATTATTATTCTTGTCCAATGATAAATTTTTCATATTGATGAAGAGGCTCTCAAAATATAACAACAGAAGAAATCCTGTAATACTGTCCCTGATAAAAAGGACATTCTTCTGCGAATTAATAAATCTGCACCTGTAAAGATTTATTTGGCCCGGGGAATCGGCACAGCCATACAGTAATCCTGAAGTTTTTTGGGAAAAATAAATTACTACGGAGGTTTTTTATCTCGAAAGCTGCTTTGTGGAAATGATTTTGAAGGGATGGAATTATTTGGTCTATTCAACCGTTAATGAATTTACCTGTTTAAAAAGAGGAGAAAAGCATGGGAAAATTTAAGTTTTTAAAAATATTCAGCATTGTCTGGCTTTTGATTTTTAGCTGGAACCTGCCTTCATACAGTTGAGGCGTTCCCCCTGCCGGTGGTCCACCGGCACATTGCAGCGAAATTTCCGCTTCCGGCGAAGAGTTTAAATCCAGTAAATTTCAGTTAAGTATGGGATTTAGTCATTTTAATTCTACCATCCGCTTCGATCAAAAAGATGATGTAAAAGTAAACATGCAAACAACATCGCTTTCCGCCGCCTGGTTAATTAATGACAAATGGGCGGTAAGAACCGCCATTGGATTAATTAATAACGGCGAATTAAGCCCCAAAAATCAATCTGCTCATTCCATAAGGCCCGGTGGTTTACTAACGCTTGGCATTGAGTACAGTCTTTTAACTGAAAATAAATATTTACCCTATGTCGATTTTTCCATGTATTTAAGCGCTTCTTTAACGCATTCGAAGCATCCCGTGACCAATAAAGAGCAAGTTTATCAGGCATCGGATCTGCGTTTTGGCAGCCGGGCGAGCTGGTTGTACAAAAACATTATTATTCCATCGGTTTTTGTTCGTCTTTTCGGTGGCCCGGTCAACTGGACGCTCAACGGGGAAAAGGTGGTAGGTTCAGATATTCATCATTATCAAACGGGACTTGGCCTGGCCATCAATTTAAATCCAATAGTCTTGTTTACCGAATGGGCGGCTTTGGGTGAAAAAAATTTAAGCGCCGGTTTGTCTTATTCGTTTTAGATTAGAAACAAGAAACTTTTGAAAAAATCGGGGATTGGCCTAACCTGTTATTCCGCACTTGATGCGGATCTAATGATTTTTAACAACTTAGAGTTTTCCACTGAAGTTTATCCCGAATTGTCAAACGGGAGTAAAATCTTTAATGATTTTTTCAAAGGTTTCAACATAACTATTTTAAGAGAATGTCAATTCAGTTCTGCTGATATTATTATTTTACTAAAAGCATTTTTCTTGTCTGCTGTTGGCTGCCGC
>CAYNLJ010000148.1:0-5674 GCA_964398005.1 uncultured Caldithrix sp.
TTCCTCTCCTTTAATTAAGCTTTTTTATCACTACAATAATACAGACAGGATCATTAAAAATCAATTTTTTTGTAATTATTAAATGACGAAACTTTCATTTGTTCATTCCGTAATTCAAGCTAAACAGACTTTTGGAGGAATAAATCATGATCAAGCTGAAAATGTCGATTTTTGTCGTTCTTCTATTCTTATTGCCGGTTCTTCTATTTGCCCACAAAAATGATTGTCCTTATTCCTTAGAAGATTTTGATATCGACCTGGATGAAGAAACCATAGAAATCAAATCCGATTTAATGCCTGGAACAATAGTCAGGATAGATGAAGACTACCAGTTGTTCATTAATAAAAAACAGGTTCGTTTAAATAAACTGGAACAATTAATTGTGGCCAGTTATTACGACCAGGCAACGTCACTACTCAATAATGCCAAGAAAGTTGGCATGGAGTCTGGCAAGTTTGCGCTTAAAACCATTGTCAAACTGGCTGGTAACGGTCTTGTGGCCATACTTACCAGCCTGTTTGGAGAAGAAGAGGGGCAGCAACATTTTAATCGTACCGAGAAAGAAATAGAGGCACAAGCTGATGAAATTGAAGCTTTGGCGGAAAAACTGGAAAAACAGGCAAAAGAGTTGGAAAATCTGCATTGCCGGTTATTTACTGAAGTCAAAGTTTTGCATCAACTGGTAGAATAAAACAAAGTTAACCAGCTTATGGCCAGAATATTGGCCTGATTAACGGTTTTGATTAAACCAGAATTTCTTTTTAATAATCAAGGATTCATTATTACTTATTTTCCCCTCCGTTAAGCCATGCTTTCATGTAAATCCAGTATCGACTAAGATTAACTTAGCTTTCCGGAGCTGTTCAAAAAAGTCCATAATTAGAGGAACGGCAACATTCTCCCCTGCAGCGCTAAGCGGTCTACCTGAACATGCAAGACAGCTGAACAAGCTCACCGTATTCCGGACAAAATGTGTTAGTAAGCAGGAGTTAAAATAATCCTGATGGGAATTAAAAATAGTTTTTCAACAATTTTGTTTATCCCTTAATTTTGGAAAATATTAAGTCCTGAAGCCCAAAAACCACTTGACCGATAATAAATCATTTTGTAAAATATCGGAAACCGATTAATCGGAAAGCGATAGGATGTATCAGCAAGAACAATTGGAGCAGATCTCCAACGGTTTTACACGACTCATGCATTATCTTCATCATCTGGCCGGGCAGGTTTCGAAAATTGGCGATTTTTCCCTGGCTCAGTACCGAATTTTGATGCTCCTTTATCATCATCAACCCCTGACAGTTACACAATTACGACAAATGCTGGGTAATGCTCAAAGTACGGTCAGCGAAATGCTAATGCGCATGCAGGAGCAGGGTCTGGTTCAGCGGAAGGCAAATCCCAAAGACCGGCGTCAGACACTATTACGTTTATCTCCCAAAGCCGTTCGGATGATGGAAGAACGCAAGGGACAAATGATCCAGGTTTATCAGCAATTAATTCGTGACAAAAGCGAACAGGAAATTTCAGAGTTAATCACTCTTCTAAATAGATTGCTAACTATTTTGGAAAAAGAAAATCAAAACACATCAAAGGGATGATTATGAAGGCAAACTGCTACTTCATCGTTCTGCTATTGCTCTGGGTTCACTTTTCCCCTGCCGGAGAATCGTGGAATCTTCAACAATGTTTGCAGGCAGCTTACAAAGCCAACCACCTATTAAAAGCAGTGGAATTTCAAAAGGCGGAGGCTGCCATGCAACTTAAAGCCAGTCAGGTTCAGCGTTTACCTGTGGTCAGTTTGAGTTCCGGCTACACACGGGTGGGCCGCTTAAGCACCATCGAATTTTCGACCGGTCCTGGCAAGCCGACGCAAAAGCTGACGTTTGGTACGCCCAACCGCATGAATCTGGATCTTCGCTTACAAATGCCCCTCTTTACCTGGTGGCGCATTGACCATGCCATTAAAATTTCACAATTGTCCCTGCAACTCAATGATCTTGAAAAAGAAAAACAAAAAATCGCCATCACGGCTCAGGTATTGCAGGCCTATTTTGGCGCTTTGCTGGCTAAAAAAATGTTAAATCTTACTGAACAGAATGTTCAACGTACAAAAAAGTATTTGCAAATTACTGAAAAACGTTTCGCCGCCGGGCAGTTAGCAAAGTTTCAACTGTTACGCGCTCAGGTGCAAATGGAGAATGATCAAAGTCGTCTGCAGACCGTTCGGGCCGATTACCAGAAAAGTTTGGCATTTTTGGCAAAAGTTACCGGAACGGAAGAGAAGCCCATTGAACCTCAGGGCGAGCTTCAATTTTCTCCGTTACCTCTTGATGAAACCAAATACCAGGCCCGTGCGCTGGCCAACCGTCTGGAACTAAGGCAGCTTGATGAACAACAAAACATTCTGGAAACCCAGCAAAAAATTGTGGCCGCCGGTAATAAACCCAATCTGGCATTGGTTTCCAACTTCTCTGTTCTTAACGGTTTTAATCCCATGGACCCGGAGAAATTTTACACTAATTACAATATTGGACTGCAACTGAACTGGCCTCTATTTGATGGTTTTAATTCGCAGTACCAGTCAAAAGCTGTTTACTACAACAAACTTGCTCTGTCAGAACAAAAGAAAGAAATCGAAGAAAATATTAAATTACAAATTCGTCAGGCAGTCATCTCCCTTGAGCAGGCCTCACAAAAGATCGCTTCACAAAAGGCCAATATTGAGCTGGCCCAACAGGCACTGGAACTGGCTCAAAAACAGTACGATCAGGGTGTAGTTTCATCCCTGGATTTATTGGAAGCACAAAAGACCCTGCTGCAAACCGAAATGGGTTACTGGCAGGCCGTTTTTAGTCATCTTCTTGCCAAAATAGAACTGGCCAAAGCTACGGCCGACTTTTCGATTTTTGAAGATCAATTGTAATATTGGAGGAAACATGCGTCGCCCAATTTTCATGATCATCTTGCCGCTTTTGCTCTTTGCCTGTCAGAAAAAAAACGACAGCGTCAGTCAAATTAATACAGAAACAAAGCAACCGCCTAAAGTAGTAGTCACTGCGGTAAAAAAAGAAACGGTTCGCCAAATTGAAAAAGTTTACGGCCAAACCAAACCATTCAAAACCATCGATGTCTTCTCCAAAGTGAATGGGCTGGTCATCCGTAAAAACTTTGAACTGGGTCAATCTGTAAAAGCTGGTGACGTTCTGGCTGTTGTACGTCAGGATATCCCCGGAATGGAATTCGCCGACCACGAAATTACCGCTCCCATCTCAGGGCTGATTTTCCAGGATTTTGTGGAACAGGGGGCAACACTTACCGTTCAAAGACCAGCCTTCAGTCTGGCTCAATTAAATCCCATTTTGGTCGAGGTGCGCCTGCCGGAAGAATGGCAATCCCGCTTGAACCTGAGACAACAGCCCACAGTTCAGTTTGCCGCCCTGGGGGAACAAAAATTTAAAGCTTCGATTTTTCGCATTTTACCGCAACACGATGTACAAACCCGCAGTCTCATTGTTCAACTCAAACTGGCCAATCCGGACATGAAACTAAAAAGCAATATGTTTGCAACGGTTGAATTTACTTTTGCCGAACAAACGGCACTGACAATTCCAACCGATGCTTTAATCCGCTCGGGACTGGAATATTTCGTATTTACAGTTAAAGACGGCCTGGCACATAAACAATTTTTACGTGTAGGACAGATTTTTAATGACCGCATAGAAGTGCTTTCGGGCCTCAGCGAAGGTCAAAAGGTCGTTGTGTTTGGCCAAAATTTACTGGACGATGGCGTAAAAGTAGAGGCAGAGGAACAACCATGAAATTGACAGAAATCTCCATTAAAAGGCCGGTTGCCACCTTTTTATTTACTGTTACGATTGTCGTGCTTGGCCTGTTCTCAATTCCTAAAATTCCTGTCTCATTTTGGCCGGAATTTGTTGCTCCGGTTGTCGTTGTACTGGTCCCCTATCCCGGTGTAGGTCCGGAAGAGATTGAAGAACAGATTGCCAAGCCTCTGGAAGAAGAATTAAGTACACTTGATGATGTGGACGAAATCGAAACGGTTAGTCAAAACGGTGTTTGCCGCGTGATGGTTCGTTTTAACTGGGGAGTGGATTTCGATCAGGCAAAATTGGATGTACAGGACAGAACCAATAAAGCACGCAGTAATTTCCCACGCGAGGCATTTGAACCAAAAGTTTTGCAGGTTCAGGACTTCATTCCGCCCGGTATTCAGCTTGGTTTTTATTCAGAAAAACGTTCACTTGAAGAGATCCGTGAGTTTGTGGATCAAAAAATTAAAAATCAATTCTTGCGATTACCCGATGTGGCCACGGCCACTCTGTTTGGTGGTTACGAGCGCAATGTAGAAATCAAAGTTAACCCACAAAAACTTTACTATTACAGCCTTTCGTTACCTCAGATCGCAGCCGCCATTGCCACAGAAAACAGGGATGTTACTGCCGGTAAAATTGAAAGCGAATTCAATGAACAACTTCTTCAATTGAGGGGTAAATTCACGGATCTGGAAGAAATTAAAAAGGTGATCGTCAGTTACCGCTCCGGACGCCCGGTTTATTTGAAGGATTTGGCTGAAGTACAATTCACCAGAAAAGAACGTCTGACTGTTTCCAAACTCAACGGAAAAGAAATTGTTGGCCTGAGCATTCGTGAAAAAAGCGGCGGAAATACGGTGGCCATGGTCAATCAGGTGCGGGAGTTACTGGAAGAGTTAAAACCACTTTTCCCACCGGACATCAAGGTAAAGGTCATTGAAGATCAATCGATTTTCATCAAGAAATCAATTCGCAATGTGGTGCGTAATGCCTTTTTGGGGGCCGGCCTGGCCGCCATTGTTATTTTTCTCTTTTTGGGTAGTTTGCGCAACACACTGGTTATTGCATTGTCCATTCCACTTTCAATTATTGCCACTTTTTTACTGGTCAACTGGGCTGGTCTGTCCATTAACATCATTTCCCTGGGGGGCCTGGCTTTAGGTGTGGGCATGATTGTGGATTCATCGGTTGTTGTTCTGGAAAACATCTTCCGTCATTTGCAGCTTCATTCCGGCGGCAATCGCTTTACAAAGGTGGTCGAAGCCACCCGGGAGGTCGGCATGGCTATCACCGCTTCTACCCTGACCTCTATCGTAGTGTTTTTACCACTTGCTTTTTTGATTGGCCTGGCTGCCGTGCTTTTGGGCGAGCTGGCTTTAACTGTGGTTTTTGCCCTAAGTTTGGCTATTGTTGTTGCTTTAACCGTTGTGCCCCTACTCAGCTATCGATTAATGCGCATTGAACGTAAAACAAAAGGTTTGTACCGCCTGGCCTATTGGTGGCAAAAGGCTATTGAACAACTCATTTTGTCTTACAAAAAAGGCATCCGCTGGAGTCTGGCACATCGCTGGCTTACATTGCTTCTGGCAACTGCCATCCTCGTAATGTCCATAGTTTTAATCGCACCACGACTCGATGTAGAATTGTTGCCGGCTATTAATCAGGGGCAATTTGAAGTACAAATTGAATTACCGGTTGGTACCCGTCTGGAACACACGATGCAGGTTACTGACGAAATTGAAGCAGAATTGCTGAGACAGCCAGAAGTCGAAAAAACTTTTAGCGTAGCCGGGCAATCGGTTCGTATTGGTGAGAATAAAAGTAATTCAGCCAAAAT
>CAYNLJ010000149.1:0-5667 GCA_964398005.1 uncultured Caldithrix sp.
TTAAAGAACAAAATATTGTAAAAAAATTATTGAATTAGAAAAATCGTAACCTAACAAAACGCTTCACTTGACCGAAAAATGCGGGGCATGAAATTAGCCTTTTTTGAAGTTTATTTGGAGCGTTTTTTGCAAATGAGTTTAACCGTTACCAAAATAATGTAATTGCCTAAAGTTATTTAAAAAAATCCCTGTACTTCTGTGTTAATCCGCCTTTTAAAAAGATCAGTGTAGACCGGTCAGGCTAGCGCCCTTACAACACAAACAATCGATTCATAACAAATAATGACAACTTGATTCCCTTTCCCTATGCAATAGGGAAAGGGTTAGGGGATGGGTAAAATAAATTCGTTTTCTAAAAAATCGGAGGATTTTGGTGTTATTCGGTGGCATTTTTACGCTAAGATTCGAAGTTGATAAAGAAATAAAAAATCCCCAATCCTGACCTTGATCAGAATTGGGGATTTCGATTTCAAAAATTAAAGCAGGCTTTGACTATTTATTGGCCTGTTCGAATTTTTTCATGAAGTCAACCAGCTTTTCAACGGCTTCCAACGGAACAGCGTTGTAAATGGAAGCACGGATACCGCCAACCGAGCGGTGCCCTTTTAAGCCAAGCATGCCGTTAGCCAATGCTTCTTCCACAAATTTTTTCTCCAGTTCTTCCGAAGGCAGGCGGAAGGTAACGTTCATCAGGGAACGGCTGTCTGGTCGGGCAGTACCCCGGTAAAAGGATGATTCATCCAGAATGTCGTAAATCAATTTGGCTTTCTGGCGGTTAACCTGTTCAATTTTTTCCAGGCCGCCCTGAGCCTTCATCCATTCCAGAACCAATTTAACCAGGTAAACGCTGAAGGTTGGAGGTGTATTGTAGAGAGAATCTTTACCGCCAATAATTTTGTAACTGGTCATGGTTGGAATGTTGTCCGGGCTTTTCTCCAACAGATCTTCGCGAATAATGACGATGGTTACGCCAGCCGGGCCCATATTCTTTTGAGCGCCTGCGTAAATCAGGGCAAATTTGCTGACATCAACTTTACGGCAGGCAATGTCTGAAGACATGTCGGCAATCAGCGGCACATTGCCCGTGTCCGGAAATTGATGAAATTCGGTACCAAAAATCGTGTTGTTGGAGGTAACGTGTAAATAGGCTGCATCAGGAGAAACCTTGATGTCTTTCGGGATGTAGGCAAAATTTTCATCTTCTGAAGAGGCCACAACGTTCACCTGTTTGCCCAATTTTTGAGCTTCCTGAATGGCTTTTTTAGACCAGGCGCCGGTATTGACGTATTCTGCAAATTGACCTTCACCGATCAGGTTCAGGGGTACAGCGGCAAACTGTAAGGTCGCACCCCCCTGCATGAAGAGCACCTTGTAGTTGTCAGGAATTTCCATGACTTCTTTCAATAAGTGTTCGGCATCTTTAATAATGCCATCAAAAGTTTTGGAACGATGGCTCATTTCCAAAACGGAAATGCCTTCGCCTTTGTAGTTCAAAAGATCTTTTTGAGCTTCTTCTAATACTGGTAATGGGAGTGCGGCCGGGCCCGGATTGAAGTTGTAAATGCGTCCTTCTTTCATTGTATCGTCCTTTCCCTTTTGGTAGAACTTTTTGCTAAACACTCAAGTTCGTGTCGATTTGTGATTGCACGGTATTATTTTTTTGTTGCCTTTAATATAATAATTATTAGATTAAAACTGAACTAAATTTTGTAAAAAAATGAACAAAATACGGAGATTTTTATGGCCCGCCATGCCAAATTTCTTGGTATCTTATTTATGGTTTTGGGATTTTTGTTCCTGATGGATAATCTTAGCGTGTTTTCCATCAACTGGTCACTTTACATTATTCTAACCGGTCTGTTGCTGGTGGTTGTCTACTTCTTAAAAAAGGATCTGGTCATTTTTTTGCTGCCGGGTATCATGCTGCTGATTTACGGTTTTGTTTTTCTGTATTGCGCCTGGACCGACTGGCAAAACATGGTACGGCTCTGGCCGATTCTGTTTATTGCGCCGGGCATTGGTTTTTTATTGCTCTATTTTCTTAAAAATCAGGAACCGATTTATGGCGTACCCGGCACCTTGTTAATTGTATTTGGAGTTCTGTTTTTTGTACGGAAAATGGCTTACATTAAGTTTTGGCCCATCCTGCTCCTCATTCTTGGCATCGTTTACCTTGTCAGATATTACCAAAATAAGGAGCAAAGTTGAAACATGCTCAGACTCCTGTTAATTGGTTTTGGTAATGTAGGACGCGAACTGGTTCGCTTGTTGTCCGCGGATCATGAAGTTTTTCATGGGTTTAACCAAAACAATTTTAAATTGACCGGCATTGTTACACGAAACCATGGCAATGTGTTCAATCCGCAAGGACTTGATGGAAGAGAAGTGCTGGAAAGTTTTGTAACGTATGGACGCTTTGATCCGGATATGGCCAGCTTTACAGACCGCCCGGTAGAATCATTGTTAGAAGACGCTAACTATGATGTTCTTGTTGAACTTTCCAGCCTTGATCTTGAAGACAAAGCGCAAAGCACCACCCGGCGAATAACACAAGCTTTGCGTCTCGGCAAACATGTGGTTACGGCTAACAAGGGACCCATTGCCTTTCATTATCAGACTTTAAAAAAAATAGCCCTGGACCAAAATCGCCAGTTACTCTTCGAATCAACGGTGATGGATGGCACACCCGTTTTTAATCTTTTCAAAAACAGCCTGAAAGGAGCGGAGGTCGTTCAGTTTAGTGGCATTCTTAACTCTACTACTAATTTTTTACTCAGTAAAATAGAAGAGGGTCTTACCTCCGAACAAGCTTTGGATCAAGCCAGAAAATTAGGCATTGTGGAAGCAGATGCTGACCATGATTTGCAAGGCTGGGATGCGGCCCTTAAAACAGCCATCCTGTGTAACGTCTTTTTTAATACACAGATAAACCCCTTTCATATTCTGCGGGATTCCTTTGATCAGATAACTCCGGGGAAAATTAAACTTGCCCTGCAGGCAAACAAGAGATGGAAATTTGTGGCCAGTGGTACAAAAGAGAGTGCTGAAGTACGTCTTAAACCAATAACCGCCGATCATCCTTTTTTCAATATTCAAGGGACAAGCAATATTTTACAGATACAATTCAATAATTTGGCAGATTTAATGATTGTGCAGGATAAGCCAACCATTACCGATACGGCCTATGGCGTCATTAACGATTTATTGGAAATCTTGCAAATAGAAAGGAATGAAACATGAAAGCCATTCGCATTCATGAACATGGTGGGGTAGACGTTTTACGGATCGAAGAATTACCCATTCCGGAGATTGAAAGTGATGAAGTTTTGATTCGGGTGGAAGCAGCTGCCTTAAATCACCTTGATTTGTGGGTACGGCGGGGTATTCCGGGAGTTCCTTTACCTGTTATCATGGGTAGTGAAGCTGCCGGAGAAGTGATTCGGGTTGGAGAAAGAGCTCATAATCGTTTTGGATACAAGGTAGGCGATGAGGTAATAAATATTCCGATTCATAGTTGTGGTCATTGTCCGGCATGTTTGGGTGGGCAGGAAAATTTGTGTGCGGAGTTTAAAATTCCGGGCGAATCGATGCAGGGGGTACAGGCAGAGTACATAGCGGTCCCGGCCGCTTACCTTTACAAAAAACCCGGGAATCTTAGCTGGATTGAAGCAGCTGCTTTTCCGCTGGCCGGTATGACGGCCTATCACATGTTGGTCCGAAAAGCGCAGGTTAGACCTGAACACACCGTTCTGGTTTACGGAGCTTCGTCCGGCGTTGGATCTTCAGCCGTCCAAATTGCCAAAGCCTTTGGCGCAACAGTGATTACCACCGCAGGCAGCGAAGAAAAAGCCCGCCTGGCCGAACAGTTGGGCGCCGATTACATTATCCGCTATGATCAGCAACCCGTTGGCAAAACCGTTAAAGAATTAACTGGTGGCCAGGGTGTCGATATTGTCATTGAACACCCCGGCAAAGCCACCTGGTACCAAAGCCTGAAGGCTTTAAAAAAGGGTGGGAAAATCGTTACCTGTGGAGCCACTACCGGGCCAAGAGTCGAGATCGATTTACGGGTATTGTTCATTAAACATCAGCAAATTATTGGTTCTACGATGGGTACCCGTAAAGATTTGATTGAACTGGTGAATTTAATCGAAAGGGGAAAGTTCAAACCTGTCATTGCCAGAGAATTTTCGTTTGAAGAAGTAGCTGAAGCGCATCAATTTCTGGAAAACGGTCAGGCTTTTGGCAAGGTGGTATTGGTAAATAAATGATGAATCTTAGTGTGTTTTAGCAGGTATTCTAATACCAATTTGAAGGGTAAATTCTTTAAATCTTAATCCGCCCCTACAAAGCAGTGTGGTTCATGCTCTAGAATCAAACAAAGAATTCTTCAAATGAGGCGGGTTACAATGTTTCGAAAAGACCAAATTAAAGCTTGAGTGGGGTTTGCAAGCTAAAACCTGCACATCCAAAATTCCACTCAACCCGACTGAGGGGGGCAGGCCTTTCAAATGGTTTACCTCTTCAATATTTATTAACTCATTAATAATTTTCTAATTTATTGCAACTAATTACTTGCGTTATACCTCAAAAAAGTACTAAATTCCAGAAATTCATTTCCAGGAGGAGGGCGTAATGGACGAGAAAAAATTATTGGAATTTAAAGATTTATTGCTGAAAAAACGTAAGGAAACTTTGGAAGAACGTTCACGCTACGAAGAAATTTTAAAAGATTCCAACTCGGAAGAGGATTATGGTAAAACCGCATACAAATACACGGAATTCGGTACAGATACCATGAACCGGGAACAATCTTACATGTTTTTGGCCCGTATGGATAAATTTTTACATCAGATTGACGAGGCGCTTGAGCGCATTGAAAATGGTACCTATGGTATTTGCCGCGTCTGTGGCAAGGAAATCGATCACAAACGTTTGTATGCTGTTCCTACAACCAGAATTTGCTTTGACTGTAAACAGAAGGAAGCCAAAGCAGTACGTTAAAAATCTCCTCAAATTCTCTCCTTTAAACAAAATTTCTACAAAATCGCTAATTAAAATCCCTGACAAGGATTATTATGAAAATATTGTTAGTCGAAGACAATCAGATATTAGCGGACGAACTAAAATCTTTTTTTGAAGAACAGGACTACCTGGTAGAGGTAGCGGCTTCTTTTAAGTTGGCCAGCCAAAAAGTGGCTCTTTACGAGTACGACCTGATTATTCTCGATCTCGGCTTGCCCGATGGAAATGGTTTGGATTTAATTCCGCATGTCCGAAAATCCTCAACTGAAACTATTATCCTTATTCTTACGGCCCGTGATGCGGTGGAAGACAAGGTAAAGGGCCTGGAATTAGGCGCTGATGACTATTTAACCAAGCCTTTTCACAAGGCAGAATTGAACGCACGGGTACGTTCCCAGTTGCGCCGCAAAAAATTTGCCGGTAAAAACGAATTGACGTTCAATGAAATCCGTGTCGATTTACAGGCGGCTCAGGCATTTGTCAAGGAACAGCCATTAAACTTAACACGCAAAGAGTATGATCTTCTAATCTATTTTCTGTACAATCAAAACCGCCTGCTGACCAAAGAGAGCATTGCCGAACATCTTTGGGGCGACCATATTGACCAGGCCGATAGCTTTGATTTTATTTACAATCATATTA
>CAYNLJ010000150.1:0-5606 GCA_964398005.1 uncultured Caldithrix sp.
AAACCAAAATCCAGAACAAAGAACAACAAAAGTCATTACGGGGCATGGGGTTGGGTTTGCGTTTCGAAACACCGATGGGCATCATGGGCGTGGATTATGGTCTGGCCCGTGGTGAGAGTTTCCAACAGGGGAAAATCCATGTGCGTCTGACCAGCCAGTTTTAATTACGTCCAGCGCAACGTAAATTAGCCACCGAAACACACCGAAATTTTAGCCACTGATCTACACAGATCATCACGATTAAAAATTAAAGTCACAAAGATTCAGAGCAACAGTTTGTCAAGTCCTAAAATGGGTTTACAGAATTAATTCAAAATTCAAAACTCAAAATTCAAAATTATTTTTTGATGGCTTTCCTCTGTATCAGTAGTTCTGAGTGATCAAGATTTTGCAGATTTAATCCAATTTTGTAAATTAACTTTTTGAAACTTTGTAAAGGTTTCATTTTTAAAAACGGGCGCACAAGGAGAGGATTTAGTGGCAAACGAGGAACCACGTCTGGATGAAATTCAGGATTTTTGGAAAACACTAAAGATCCGTTTTTACGAACTTTCCGAACCAGTGATTAAGGCGGTGAATATTTCGCTGTTTTTTGTCAGCGTAATCGCTTTAATCAGTTTGATTTTGGAATATGGCTTCTACATTTCCCAACAGACCGCGCAGATTATTGAACGAATCAATGTTTTGATTGTCCTTTATTACGTGTTGCAATACTTTGTTAAACTGCTGTTTAACATCAAAAAATGGGATTACATCAAAACCCACTGGTTTGAAACGGCGCTGGTCATTCTAATCATGGCCGAAACGACGTTTGTGCTGCATCAGTTAGGCTTTTCTCAATTCCAGAGATATCTGATTGATTTAAATGTGAAAGCGCTGACTCGCCTTACCATTGTCGGAGCGCAGGTGGTCATTATTCTGACTATCATCAGTGGCGCGGTACGACTGAACCGAAAAATTGCCTATTTGCGATTTCATCCTGCCCAAACCTTGATGCTCAGCTTTTTTGTGGTCATCGTCCTGGGAACTTTTTTGTTGATGTTACCCAAAGCCGTGGCACCGGGACACACTCTGGGCTGGCTGGACGCCTTGTTTACGGCCACCAGCGCTACCTGTGTGACCGGCTTGATTGTGGTAGACACCGGAACGCATTTTTCGCTATTGGGCCAGCTGATCATTCTGACGCTGATTCAAATCGGTGGCCTTGGCATCATGACCATTTCCAGCTTTTTTGCCCTGTTCTTTGGTCGCGGCATGGCCATTAAGGAACGCATCATGTTGCAGGAGATGCTCAATGTAGAACGCCTGGATGCCATTACGCGTCTGTTAAAAGGCGTTATTTTGATTACATTCCTGATGGAATCGCTGGGCGCCGTTTTGCTCTTTTTTAGCTGGAATTTACCGCAGTGGGATTTGTGGCAGCGTTTTTACCATTCCATTTTCCATTCGGTCTCTGCCTTTTGTAACGCGGGCTTTTCTTTAAACAGCGATTCCCTGATGTCTTTTAATACGAACTACCCGGTGGTGCTGACCATTGCCATGCTGATTATTGTCGGAGGCCTTGGGTTTGTGGTCATGATCGATTTGACGCGTGGTCGAATTTTTGAATACCCGACGCGCCGGCGGGTTCGAAAGTTTTCAGTGCACACACGGCTGGTATTGATTGTTACCGGTATCTTGCTGGTTGCCGGAACCATCTTGTTTTTAATCATTGAACCTTTCTCCGGTGACGGGCTCTTTAAAACGGTTAACGCATTTTTCTGTTCGGTGACGGCCCGAACGGCGGGCTTTAATACCGTTGATATTGGACAATTAACCACATCATCGGCCCTGTTGCTGATGTTGTTGATGTTTATTGGTGCTTCGCCGGGTTCCACCGGTGGCGGTATTAAAACGACAACGCTGGGCATTCTGGTGGCCAGTTTCATCTCCATTATTCGCGGAAAGAACAGGATTGAATTGTTTAAACGCAGTATTTCCTTTACCATTTTAAATCGGGCGCTGGTTGTTTTTGCCTTTGCCATTTCGTTTATTATGTTTTCCACGTTTTTACTCAGTTTGACGGAAAAGGCCAACTTTTTAAATCTCCTGTTTGAAGAAATTTCGGCCTTTGGTACGGTGGGTCTTTCCAGAGGCATTACCGCCGGTTTGAGCAGTTGGGGGAAAATGGTCATTATTATTTCCATGTTTGTCGGGCGTGTGGGCGTGCTGACGCTGGCCTTTGCCATCACCACGCCACGTGAACACCTGCGGGTAGAATACCCGGAAGAACGTAATGTAATGGTCGGCTAAGTTTTTAGAAAGGATGACAATGAATAAATTCTTAATCATCGGGCTTGGAATTTTTGGTCGCGAACTGGCCATCAGTTTAATCGAAAAAGGCGCCGAAGTCGTGGCCGTAGATCAGAAAATGGAATTGGTGGAAGAAATTCAGGATCAGGTGACCTATGCCGTCCGCCTGGATGCCATGGACGAGCGGGCTTTGAGTAGCATCGGCCTGGAAGAGATTGATGTGGGCGTGGTCTGCATTGGTGAGGACTTTGAATCGAATTTGCTGGCTGCCGTGCATCTCAAAAATTTTGGAGTGAAAACTGTGATTGCCCGGGCTTCCAATCCGACGCAGGAAAAAATCCTGAAAGCCGTGGGCGTTGACCTGGTCATTACGCCTGAAATGGAAGCTGCCGAACGACTCTCTTACCGTCTGATGCACCAGGGCCTGTTGGATGTTACTTTTATTGGTGGGGGAACCGTAGCCGCCAAAATTCAGGTGCCGGATGTGTTTGTGGGTAAAACCCCGGCCGAGTTGCAGCTGCGTTCCAAATATGGGGTCAACTTAATTGCCATCCACACACCGCAGCAAAGTAAAGACGGTCGGCAATTACCGCCCATCGTCAACAACAATCCCGATGCCAACACCGTCTTCAAGGAAGGGGACATCATGGTACTGATCGGCAACAACCGCGATTTGCAAAAAATTTCTAAATTGCAGAATAAATAAAATAAGAATGGGGAATGGGAGTAATTTTTTACTCTTTAAGAATTTCATGACGTTGTGATTTTACGGAGAATAAAATTCCAACAAAGAAGAAGGGAACAAAACGCGAACAAATAGCATAGCCCCTTCTTCTTTTACCAAAACTTAAATCCATTTTTATTAAAAATTTTTAAGATCTCTATGAATTACTTTAACAAAATCATCTTTTTTGTTTTGGTAAAATCTCCAGTCTTTAACTGGTACAAATAGACACCGCTAACCACATCATGCCCGTACTCATCTTTGCCATCCCAATTTATTTGATATTGCCCGGCTGGTTGAGATTTTTTGACCAGCGTACGCACTTTTTGGCCGAGGAAGTTGTAAATGGTTAATTCAATTGGTGCTGATGTAAATAAACTATAGGTTATGGTTGTTGCAGCGTTAAAGGGATTGGGGTAGTTTTGTCTCAATTCAAAAGTCTTTACAACAAACGTTGCTTTTGATTCAATGCCTACCGGATTATTCCAGTCCAGTACATTGGCCCAGATGTCGGCGCCCTTTCCGCTGGCATGAGTACTGGCCCAGGTAGTAAAAATGCGACCATGCCATATTTTTACATCCGGCGTGTATTGATTTTTGTAAGTGTATTCCGTTACAATAAAATTAGTGCCAAATCCTGTTCCATTGGCAGCATAGCGCTGGGCGTAGAGATCCCAAGTGTTATTGCGTCCATCTTGCCAGGTTACCACGAAATTACCCACGCTGTCCATAGCGATGGAAGGATACTCTTGCCACGCGCTTTCGGTGTCATCATTGACTTTTAAATTGGTGCTCAGGGTACTGCCGTCGGCCGCGTATCGCTGGAGGTAAATATCCCCTTTATCGTTGCGGCCATCTGTCCAGACCACAACAAAATTGCCCGCGCCATCCATCGTGATTGCAGGTTCAAATTGCCTGGCGCTTACGGAATCATCATTGACTTTGAAACTGGCGCCTATAGCGCTGCCGTCGATCGCATAGCGCCGGGCATAAATATCCGTATCGCCGTTGCGATAGTCCTCCCATACTATCATAAAATTGCCCTTGCCATCTACGGCAATGGCTGGGCCCACATGGTTCTCGCTTCCGGTATCGTCATTAATCTGGAAATTTACATCCAGAACACTTCCGTTTGCGGCATAGCGCTGAGCAAAGATGTCCGCATGGCCGTTGCGTTCATCTTGCCAGACAACCACCACATTACCAGCACTATCTACCCCAATGGCAGGAAATCTTTGATCCACGCTCCCGGAGTCGTCATTGACCTTGAAATTGGTGCCCAAAGCGTGACCATCAGCGTCATAGCGTTGGGCGTAGATATCAGCATTGCCATTGCGATAATCTTCCCAGACCACCACAAAATTTCCATGGCCATCCATGGCAATGGCAGGCTCGCCTTGCCTCACACTTCCGGAGTCGTCATTGACCTTGAAATTGGCACCCAAAGCGCTACCATCAGCAGCGTAGCGCTGGGCGTAGATATCTCCATCGTCGTTGCGTGCATCTTCCCACACTACCACAAAATTGCCCGCGCCGTCCACGGCAATGGCAGGATTACCTTGCCCTGCACTTCCGACGTCGTCATTCACCCTAAAATCTTTTATTATGGCTTGTAATTCTTCCAGTCCCCCGGTACCAGAAGGCCTATTTTCCATTGAATGGCCATATGGATTATCCTGGCTATAAGCAAATGAAACGAAAAGCATCAGGCCGGTAAAAATGATTGCATGTTTTAACATGGCGGCCTCCTTTTTTTGATTTTTGTAAAAAAGGGATTACCCACATTTTTCACATTTATCTCTTTTTCGTTTCATTCAAATTCTTTGTTTTGAAACTCTACAAATCTGCCCACCTAAACATTTGTTATCCATAATCAGTTTTGCCATCCCATATTATTTGACATTGTCCGGCTGATCGAAATTTATTAGGTGGTGGACACATTTTCAGACAGGGTAGGTTGTAAATAGTTAATTCATCCTCAACTGAAGTTAATGGGGTAAAGGGATTTGGAAAGTTTTGGTATAACCAACAATCAGGTATCCGGATATAGTTCGTACCAGCATGAGGTTCAGTAATAGTATTCAAACTATAATTCTGGCTCATAAAAGCAAAACCCTCAGTACCAGCCAAACCTTCAATATCAGTAACCTGTAATTTAAATGGTGTTTCGAAACTATTATTAAATTTTAACTTCAGTTTAAACCAGCAAGGGTTACCAGGATTCAAAGATGTGTCTGTTAACCGGAGTTTAGTGCCTTCAAAAGTTTTCTTATTTGCCAATTGAAAATCTGTTAAGGCAATAATCGAGAATTGCCTAAAATTAAACTGGGTAAAAGAAGGGATAAAAAACAACAATAAAAAGATCCAATTAAATATAAACAGCCTTTTCAACATAATTCTAATTGATTTTTATGCCTTATGAAAGACTGTCACATTTAATGTATAAACGCAATTTCAAAGATTAAATTTTAGCTTGTCTTCAAAACCAATGTCAACTCGACCACAATTTTGAGCCAATCTTGAACAGACACTGTCCATTTTCTCGATAATTTAAAATATATTCAAAAAAGTGATTTTTCAAGAGCTGCAT
>CAYNLJ010000151.1:0-5581 GCA_964398005.1 uncultured Caldithrix sp.
GGTACTGCATAGTCAAAGAAAAAATTGGTAGATTTATTGCTTTTTAGACTTGAACTGTTTATTTTTATTTAGCTTAAATTTTCCTTGATTTTCAATGAGGAGGCGTTATGCACCGCTTGAAAAAGATCGATTTAGGCAGTGTTGCTATTTACTCGTTTTTAATGATTTTTATCATTATGTTTGTCATCTTATCTTTCTTTTATCTCATCAGCAAACTTTTTGTACCGACAGAGTTTTTTGAAGCCAGTCAAATTCCTTTTGGGGGTAGCTTTTTATTTTTTATTTTTCTGACACTCCTTTATAGTATTATTGCTGCAGTTGTTAATGTAATTGTTGTTTTCATTTATAATTTGCTGTCCACGAGGATTGGTGGAATTAAGATTGAACTGAGTGAAATGGATTCTACTCCGGCTGCAGCAAAGGTCGAATCCAGCGATTAATTGAACAGCAAAAATATGAAATTTGGTTTTTAGACAAAAATAACCTATATTCAGTACTCGAATAGCGAAGTTTCTACAGTGCATTTTAAAAATCCTGTACCAGTCGAGGTAAGGATTCCTGCCTATTGGCTCTTTGCAGCCAACGACCCCAAGGATTAAAAATTCACCGTTGAATAAATCAGTTGAACTTTTCAACTAATGGTACCAGTGTAAAATCATTGGTACTATCGGATTTTCACAAATTTACAGAGAGAGAATTATGGAACAGACTAAGACTTTTAATGATTTTGGGTTGTCGTCACACTTGTTGGAAGCTATTGATCAAAAAGGATTTGAAGCACCCACAGACATTCAATCGTTAACCATCCCTTTAATGCTGGAAGATGATTCCAATATAATTGCGCAGGCACAGACCGGCACAGGTAAAACCGCAGCCTTCGGCCTGCCACTTATCGAAATGATTGATCCTGCCCTGAAGACAGTGCAAGCTTTAATCCTGGTACCTACCAGAGAATTAGCCATTCAGGTGGCTGAAGAAATTGATTCTTTAAAAGGCAACAAGAATCTCAAAATTTTACCTATTTATGGCGGGCAATCCATTGAACCACAGCTTAAGAGGTTAAAAAGAGGGGTGCACATTGTGGTGGGTACTCCCGGCCGGGTCATCGATCATATTAATCGTGGCTCATTAAAATTGGATCAAATTGAACAGCTTATTTTGGATGAAGCCGATGAAATGCTGAACATGGGCTTTATTGAAGACATGGAAGAGATCATGCGTCACACCAATTCAGAAAAACGCACACTGCTTTTTTCGGCAACCATGCCCCCGCGCATTAAACAACTGGCTAAAAAGTACATGAACGATTACCAGATGGTCAAAGCCAAAAAGGAACAGTTGATGCCCCATCAAACCGACCAACTGTACTACGAAGTGCGGGTTTCGGAAAAGTTCAGGGCGCTGAGTCGGATCATCGATTTTGAAGATCAATTTTATGGTCTGGTTTTTTGTAGAACCCGAAAAGATGCCGGTGAACTGGCTGAAAAACTGGTGGAAAACGGTTACAATGCCGAAGCCATTCATGGTGAAATTTCCCAGGCCCAGCGCGAACGCAGCCTGAACCGCTTTAAGCAGCGGAAGGTGACCATTTTAGTGGCAACCGATGTTGCCGCCCGTGGCATCGATGTAAATGACCTGACGCATGTCGTAAATTACGCCTTACCCCAGGACCCCGAATCCTATGTGCACCGCATCGGTCGTACGGGAAGAGCCGGTAAAAACGGCACGGCGATTACTTTCGTCACTCCGGGGGAAACACGTCGCTTTCAGGCCATTCAGCAAATGACCGGTAAAAAGATTTACCGGGCCCGGTTACCCAAAACCAGTGAAATTATCAGAGCTAAAAAGGATAAAATTAATGAGGAATTCGTCCGGCTCTCTGAAAAGGGGACGAATGCAGATTTCAAGGCGTGGGCCAAAGAATTATTGGAAAACAATGAGCCTGCGGAAGTCCTGGCGGCTGTGTTGCAACTGAGTTTCGAGAAAAAATTAAATCCGAAGAATTTCAGTGAAATCGATGCCAATGAAAATAAAGCGCCTACTAAAAGTAGAAATGGACATGCGCGCTTATTTATTTCCATGGGACGAAACGATGATTTGACACCACAAAAACTGATAAAACTGATCAGCAGTAAAACCGATGTGAAAGCCAGGCAAATAAGTGATGTAAAGGTTAAGGATGATTTCTCCTTTATTACCGTGCCCATGGACCGGGCCATGAAGATTATTGCCCGTTTTAAAGATCGCAATGGTAAACGGCTGGCCACTTTCGCTAAAAATTGATGCCTTTTATTTTACAAAGCGCAGGCTTCAGGCCTGCGTTGCTATTTAATTTTAGTTGGATAGGCGGAGCAGCGGTAAATTAATCAACCATGCAACCAGTAAACCATTTGTCAGCGTTCAAAACTTAGCTTGACATTAACCGTTGATCTGGCTAAATTACTGCGCTTGTTGGGGCTAAGGCTCTGGATGGAGGGCCTGATTGAAGAGTCAGCATTACGGTTCGAATCCGTGTAGCTCCACTTTGCCAGGTCCCGCGCAATAGGGCGGCACCGAACCCCGTCAGGTCCGGAAGGAAGCAGCGGTAAGTGCTAATCCTATGTGCCGCGGGTAACCTGGCAATTTTTTAGTGACAGGTGAAGATTTTTAAGATCGGTTGTAAATGTCTTACGTAGTTATCGCACGCAGGTATCGTCCTCAAACCTTTGAAGAGGTGATCGGGCAGGAACATGTTTCCAAAACACTGGCCAATGCCATAGCCAATGGTCGGATTGCTCATGCTTATATCTTCTCCGGTCCCAGAGGCGTAGGCAAAACCACCACAGCCCGGATTTTAGCCAAAGCCGTCAACTGCGAAAAAGGTCCAACGCCTACACCCTGTAATCAATGTCCTTCCTGTGAAGCCATCACCAAAGGTAATGCTCTCGATGTTTATGAAATTGACGGTGCTTCCAATCGTGGTATTGATGAAATCCGTAACCTGCGCGAAAAAATTCGTTTTGCGCCTTCCATGGGCAAGTATCGGGTTTACATTATTGACGAAGTCCACATGTTGACCAAAGAGGCTTTTAACGCTCTGCTGAAAACCCTGGAAGAACCACCCGAACACGTCATTTTTATTTTTGCTACAACCGAAATCCATCGCGTACCACCGACCATTCTTTCCCGTTGCCAGCGCTTTGATTTCAGGCGCATGCCGGTTAAAACCATCATGGAACATTTAAAGAAAATTTGCCAGGCCGAGAATATTGATATCGAAGATGAAGCTCTGCTGCAAATCGCCAAAAAGGCAGATGGTTCCATGCGTGATTCGCAGAGCATCCTTGATCAGATTATCTCCTATTCCGGTAATCAGATTACCTTCGAAAACGTCGCCCAGGCTCTGGGTGTCATTCATCAGGACGAATTTTTTAATTTGACCGATGATATTCGCAAAGGCGATGTTAAAAACATTATTTTAACGGCCAATCGTATTTTTCAAACCGGTTATGATTTGAATGAATTTTTGCTTGGTCTGGAAGAACATTTCCGGAATATTCTGGTATTAAAGGCAACCGGTTCCACGGAACTGTTGGACACTTCCGAAGTTTATCTGGAAAGATTCAGGAACCTGGCGCAGGAAATTTCCGAAAATGATTTGATAGCTTATTTAAAAAGTTTGGCTGAGACCATTAATGCGGTTAAAAACAGTCAGCAACCACAATTAAAATTTGAACTTGGACTGGTTAAACTGGCTAAATTACCCAAAACTGCTCAAATCGAACAAATCCTCGAAAATTTGAATCTGTTAAAAAAAAAAGCAACTGACACCGTAGCCCACGATCAGGAGACGACCTACGAACCCCCTGCCGAACTTCCCGCCACTGTTGATTTAGCTGCAATCCAACAACAATGGGATGCGTTTTGCAAGAAAGTTGCTCAGGAACGCCCATCGATCGCGGCCGTTTTGCAAAAAGCTACGTTGGCAAATTTCGAAAACAACAAGTTATTGATTACCCTGGGTGTGGAAGGGAATATCATTGGCAGCCACCGCTATTGGCTGGAGAATCAACTTTCCGAGGTTTTACAAACTTCCATCCGCCTTGACATAAAAATAAAGCAGGAAAAGAAGCAGACTAAGACAAAGCAAGAAGAGACTGCCACTAAAGAAGAAATCATGAAAAAAATTCAATCCAGATCCGACCATCTGCGTAAATTAATTGATGAGTTTGATCTGGAAGTGATGTAAATCAGGAGAAAAATTATGCTGGATATGAACAATATTTTAAAACAAGCTCAAAAAATGCAGGAAGAAATGAAAAAGGTCCAGGATTCGCTGGCGAATGTGACGGTTGAAGGCAGTGCCGGTGGTGGAATGGTTAAGGCTGTGGCCAATTGCAAATTAGAAGTACTTTCTGTAAAAATTGAACCGGATGTATTGAAGGAAGAAGACCAGGAAATGGTGGAAGATCTGATTGTAGCCGCTGTTAATCAGGCCATCAAAGCCGCTCAGAAACGGGCTGAAGAAGAAATGAAAAAAGTAACCGGTGGCTTGTTGGGCAATCTGAATTTACCAGATGGCTTTAAATTTCCGGGATTGTAAAAATGCGTGAACTGGGCATTTCGGTTTTAGATGAATTGATTGCACATCTGGCTCGTTTGCCGGGTATTGGCTTTAAAACGGCGCAACGGCTGGCTATTTTCATCCTCAAAAGTCCGGATGAATATGCCCGGCAGCTGGCTCAGGCCATTCTGGACGTAAAGCTCAAAACACATCTGTGTAAGCGCTGTTTTAATGTGGCAGAAGATGAATATTGCCGCATTTGTTCTGATCCCAAACGAGATGTGCACAAAATTTGTGTAGTGGAAGACATTGTGGATGTGATGGCTATTGAAGAGACACACACCTATAATGGATTGTACCACGTATTGGGCGGTGTTATTTCGCCTTTGGCCGGAGTGAATCCGGAGGACCTGAACATCAATGCTTTGCTTGACCGCGTGAAAAATGAACCGATTGATGAGGTTATTCTGGCATTAAATCCCAGTACCGAAGCCGAAACGACCATCATTTATTTGACCCGCCTGCTGCGCGATACCAGGGTACAGATAAGCCGGCTGGCCAGTGGGGTACCCATGGGCTCTCATCTGGAGTACCTGGACGGAGCAACCATTGGCATGGCCATCCAGGCCAGACAAAAAATTGACAAGGAATAATAGTGATTTAAAATCCTCTAAATCAAGACCGCATCGCAAAATCCCAAATCAAAAACCCTCAATTGGTTTTGAAATTCACAAATTTTTTAACCATTGATTCATTAGAATAGCCAGGCAGGGTGTCACACAATTTCCTGGAATTTATTTTAAAATTTAAATATGTAGAAATAATCAACCTGACAGGATGACGATTGTAGGAAAGTAGTTAACGGTTATTAATTCTTTATTCAATTACTTAATGATCTTACCATTTGATCAATTGAATCGCCGCAAACCTGAACTCTTAACTCTCACACACCTAACAATTATCAGGCGCCCCAGGTCCAACCCTCTTTAGCTAATTCAGCCTCCGGAAATAATTTCTGTGCCTTCTGTTCCAATGCAA
>CAYNLJ010000152.1:0-5577 GCA_964398005.1 uncultured Caldithrix sp.
CAGATTCTACTTCTTCGCTTATTTCCTCAGTTGGCGTTTCGTAAACGATTTTTGTCTGCTGCACAAAATCCACACTCCATTCCTTTAAGCGTTCAATTTCCTGCTGATCCGGAATGTATTTGGCAAATTTAACCAGATCGCAGGTGGACAAAATTTCGTGCAGTCGTTGTTTTAAGTGTTCATCACTTAAATGATGTTCCATTTCCTGCATGATTTCGGTAGTCGTTTCTTCCAGGGCCGAAATAAAATACCTGCCCTCCAGGTAAGCACGTAAAATTTCAGAAAGTCGGGAGAAGAACTCTTTGTATTGTTGTTTTTCCAGCAAATCCGAAGCGTACAATTTTTGCAAGGCATTTAAAGCCACTTCATGGGCCGGTGGTGGCGGTGGCGGCGGTGTAAAAAGGTAGCCTTTTTCCTGTTTTCGTTTCCACAGACGGTACAGGAAAAAAGCCAGTAACAGGAAAAGTAAAACACCACCGGCAACCATTGCCCAAAAACGGTAATTAAAGGGAATGTCGATCGGTGGTTTAATGTCCTTTAATTCCGGTTTGTCTTCACCTTTTAAAACACTTTTCACGTAAATGTCGATGGCCGGCGCTTCAATGATGGCCGGTTTACTGGCCGAGTCGGAAGTAAAGTAAGCCAGGGGGTACGGCGGAATGGTGAACTTGCCGGTGTCGTAAACCGAAATGACGTAATCGTAGCGCTGAATGATGTGATCGTCTTTTTCCACCGGGTCGTGGAATTTGTAGTCTTTAATTTCGAACATGCCCAAATTCAGGCCCTGGCCCGGTTCAATGATGCGCACATCTTTCTGCCGATCAATAATAATGGAGTAAAGAATGTGGTCACCAATGGTAATGGTTGAAGTATCTACCTGGGCTTTAACTTCGATTAAAGATTGATTTTCAGCCAAAGCCGGTAAAAGGAAAACACCTAACAGCCACAATGTTCCAAGCAGTAAACGTTTCGTCTTCATCGGATGCGTTCTTCGTAAATTTTAACTCCTTCGGCCTGCATTAAACGTTCCGCCAATTCCTGATAGGCCTTCTGCTGTTTTTCCATTAATAAGTCCTGCGCCACCTGCTGTTGCACTTCGGCAAAGGACTTTTGATTAACGATTTTGCCATTTTTATCTTTCTCGGCGTAGCGGTCTTTATTGGCTTTGTAATAGAGTTCCACTTCTTCGGGTTCCAGTTTTATTTTTGCCTGCAATTCCTTTTGCAACAATTTATTGGCCATCAACGCCTTTTTAGCCTGGAACACGCCTTCAATGATCTCCTTGTCCTTGTCCAGGCCCTGACGTTTGGCCGATTCGTACAACAAATCTTGTAACACCAGTTGCTGCAAAAGTTCCTTCTTTTTTTGCGGATCGTTGAACTGTTCCTGCACGCTGGGCGGCAGTTTACTGATTTCAAAATCCAGATCGCCCTGCGTAATTTTTCGATTACCGATAACGGCCAACACCTGTCCGGGACGATTTTGGGTCACTTCGCTGGTGTCCAGGGCGGCCTCACTCTGCATCACGCGCACGGCATCCTGCGTCCGTTCCAAACGTTCCAGACAGGCTACAATCTTTTTACTGACTTCCTTTTGCAGCGGACTTTGCGGAAACAGATATTTTACTTTAAAGAAATATTCCAGCGCCTTTTCGTAGTCGTTCAGCCGTTCAAAATAGATGTTGCCGACCGTGTAGTAAGTATTGGCCACACGCGGCGCGTCCGGCTGGTAATCATTTAAATATTGCAAATACTGGTCAACTGCCGCCTGATAAAGGCCATTGGTGTAATAGGCATTGGCCAGTTCCAGGGCCGTTTTTTCGTCAACCAAAAGTTTTTTATTCTGGCTTTTACAGGCCACCATCAGCAAAATACTCAGCAAACTCAAAAGTAATGCCCGATGAAACATCTTCCTTACTCCAAAATTAGACTGCCAGGCGTTTGGCCCGCATCTTAAAAAACTTGTTAATCGGTTCCACGTACGATTGATTGGTAAAAATATTGATATGATCCACGCCAATGGATTGAAACAATGATTTCAATTCTTCGCGCTGTTTCATGGCGTTTAGATGAAACTCATCGCGTAGCTGGCTGCTGGTCGTGTCCACCACAATCGATTCGCCTGTTTCCGCATCTTCCAACTCAATCATGCCGGCATTGGGCAAAGCCACCTCACGCGGATCCACAATGCTGACGGCAATGATATCGTGTTTTTTATTGGCAATTTGTAGTGATTTTTTGAAATCTTCCGCCAGAAAGTCCGAGATTAAAAAGACGGTACTTTTCCGCTTAATGACGCGACTCAAAAACTGCAATGCTTCGTTGATGTTGGTCGTGGCATCCCGTGGACGGTAGAACAGGATTTCACGAATGACACGTAACACATGGCTTTTGCCTTTACGCGGCGGAATGAATTTTTCGATGCGGTCGGAAAAGATGATCAGCCCCACTTTGTCATTGTTTTTAATGGCTGAAAAAGCCAGCACAGCCGAAAGTTCCGCCGCCACTTCCCTCTTAAGCTGCTGTTCCGTACCAAAAGCCCCGCTGGAACTCACATCGACCAGCAACATGACGGTCAGTTCACGTTCTTCCTGAAACAATTTGACAAAAGGATGGCCCATGCGTGCCGTGACATTCCAGTCAATTAAACGGATGTCGTCGCCGGGCTGGTATTCCCGCACCTCGGCGAACTCCATGCCCCGGCCTTTGAACACCGAGTGGTACTCGCCGGAAAAGACTTCATTCACGATGTTACGCGTATTGATTTCGATTTGTTTTACCTTTTTCAGCAGTTCGCGGGGAATGGCCTGGTTTTCTTCTGTTTGTACCATTTGCCGTGCGCTTTTTTCCAGCTGACGCAAATGGTAAAAATACCAGGCAATAGCGCCCAGTAAAATGACAATTCCCAGTAGAGTAATCAGAATAACCATTGTGTTCATTGCAGTTCCGGCTTCATTTCGGCTTATGGTACTTCTACACGATTTAACACTTTACGAATTACATCTTCGGTGCTTAATTCTTCCGCTTCTGCCTCGTAAGAAAGAATGACACGATGGCGCATGACATCCATGCTGATCGCCCTTACGTCTTCCGGCGTAACGTAGCCCCGGCCGCGTAAAAAGGCATGGGCTTTGGCTGCCTGGGTTAAAAAGATGGAAGCACGCGGACTGGCCCCGTAGGTGATTAAGCCTTTTAATTCGTCCAGGCCAAACTCTTCCGGGTAACGGGTGGCGAACACAATATCCACCACGTATTTTTCGATTTTTTCGTCAACGTAAACCTCTTTGACCACCTCACGCGCTTTGATCAATTCCTTTGGCGTGATGACAGGATCAGGTTCCAAAACTTCTTTTTTGGTCTGGCGACGAATGATTTCCAGTTCTTCTTCTTTTGAAGGATAGCCAACACTCAGTTTTAACATGAAACGATCGACCTGTGCTTCAGGCAAAGGGTAGGTCCCTTCCTGTTCAATTGGGTTTTGGGTGGCAAGGACTAAAAAGGGATCTTCCAGGGGAAAGGTATTTTCACCAATGGTGACCTGGCGTTCCTGCATGGCTTCCAGCAGGGCGCTTTGCACCTTGGCCGGTGAACGGTTAATTTCATCAGCCAAAATCAGATTGCTGAAAATAGGACCTTTTTTGGTGGTAAATTTACCATCTTTTTGGTTGTAAATAAGGGTACCGATTAAATCAGCCGGTAAAAGGTCCGGTGTAAACTGAATGCGTTGAAATTTGGTTTGAATGGTCTGGGAAAGGGTTTTGACGGTAAGGGTTTTGGCCAGGCCGGGAACGCCTTCCAGCAAGATGTGTCCGTTAGAAAGCAGCCCGATCAACAGGCGTTCGATCATGTAGGTCTGCCCGACAATTACTTTGCTGACTTCGTTAATAATCTTCTCTACAAAGGCGCTTTCCTGTGCTATCTTCTCGTTAATCGCCTTAATATCAGGATGCATTGTTCCTCCTTACTTCAATTTGCTGCGCTCGAATTTGTCAACACGTCATATTCAAAGAACAGGGGTTACAAAAAATCAGGCGCCCGGGATCAGGCGTTCTCATCCCCCTTTATTATTTTTAAACAGGGCCGGAGTATCGAGAGAAACAGTTGTCACAAAACGAATTTAATTTCAGCCCCAAAATTCTTCTTCTTTTTTCAAAAGTTGAATTAAAAAATCATTCCTTTTTATTCAATTCGCTTAAAAGAAGTTCCGTAGTATCGATAAAAAAATGTAGTTCGCTTTCGCTGACCGGTTCGCCGGCAAACTTAACCAGCTCGGCCCGTTCGTAAAGTTGTTCCAATTTGTTGATGAGTTCACTGCCAATACCTGATTTTTCCAGCACCAGACGAATCTCGAAGAAGGCGCTGTTGGTGGGCAGTTCAAAACGCTTTTTAAAGTAACCTTTTAAAAGTTCAAGCAATTGATTGAATTTCTGTTCCGGTAAAAGTTGTGGCTGCTGCATCCGCTTCCTGAGTTCCTCAAGCGTCTCTTCTTCCACTGTTTTTTGAGGTTCTGTCAGCATTTCCTGTTGCTTTTTCTGTTCAAAATAGCGTTTTAAAGAATAGATCAGTAATGCTAAAAAGCCGACAAGAAAGAAAAGGAGAATCAGCGTGGATGTGTTGATTTTACCATCACCTCGATTTACCGGTTCGGTAATTTCTACACCAATGCGTTGTGAAATTAATCGGCCGGATTGATTGGTTTTGTTGTCCAGATATTTGATGGTAATGCCATCGATATAGGCCATGCCTATTTCAAGGGGTGTAAAATAAAAGGTGATGGTTTTCACGGCATGTGGTTGATTGTTCTCATCCGTAAAAAAGCGATTGGCGGATCCACTGCCCCGCAGCTTTAAATTGGTTAACACAGGATCAGAGATTTCCAGAACACGGTAACGACCGACATCGCCAATCCAGGAGAGTTCTACATTGTAAACGACCTCCTCATTTAAAGGCGTCGGGTCTTTTTGTAAATAGGCACGAAGTTTAATCTCGCTGGGCAGCGAGTCATTATTTACTGTCTGTGCAATGGAAGCAGCAATCCATATCGCGATTAAAAAAGAACAACGTAACACCAATTTCATAAGGCCATCACTTCTGGTTTAATTTACAACACTTTACTTTGAAGTCGAATCGGCCCCTAATTGGTTTAAGAATGGCAGTTCATCCAAATCTTTTCCCATCGTTTTAATTTCGTATTGGGCATCATCGGCCAATTCATGATTTGGATATTTGTCGACAAATTCCTGATAATACTTTTTGGCTTCGTCGTATTTTTTCAGATCATTGGCATGAATAAAACCAAGCATGAACAACGATTCAGCCGCACGTTTACCATCCGGGTAGTATTCCAATATTTTTTTGAAATAATCGATTGCCTGGGTGTACTGTTCCTTACTGTAAGCTTCTTTGGCTTTTTCGTAATATTGTTCTTCAGATAATTTTGATGAACAGGCCATTACTAAAAGTGAAAAAATAAGAGTGGCAAGCAAAACAACCTTTGACTTCAAATCCATAGTCTCCTCCAAAATTGGTTCAATCAAACAGGGCGTTTTTCCAAACTGCCAAATTTAAAAGAAGTTAC